>JBBDVI010000150.1:0-16876 GCA_040903465.1 Flavobacteriaceae bacterium | reverse complement strand
TCCACAAATTAAAGCCATTTCTTTTACCGGAGGCACAGCTACCGGTGAACACATCGCCCGAACTGCTGCACCTATGTTTAAAAAACTATCACTCGAACTGGGCGGAAAAAATCCCAACCTCATCTTTGCTGATTGTGATTATGACAAAATGCTTGATACTACAGTGCGATCCTCTTTTGCCAATCAGGGGCAAATCTGTTTGTGCGGTTCGCGTATTTTTGTTGAGGAAAGCATCTATGAAAAGTTCAAAACCGATTTTGTCACCCGAATAAAAGCCTTAAAAGTGGGACATCCTTCTGAAAAAGACAGCAATCTAGGGGCTTTGGCTTCAAAACCACATCTGGAAAAAGTACTTTCATTTATAGAAGACGCACCGGCTCAAGGGGCAACTGTTCTTTGTGGTGGAAAAAAAGTAACAGTACCGGGTTATGAAAACGGTTATTACCTGGAGCCCACTGTCATTGAAGTAAAAACCAACCTGTGCAAACTCAATCAGGAAGAAATCTTTGGTCCCGTCGTGACGATGATGCCTTTTAAAACTGAAGAAGAAGCTTTGGCACTGGCCAATGATGTGCGCTATGGTTTGTCAGCCACACTTTGGACCAACAACCTCAACCGCACGATGCGATTGAGCAATGCATTGCAAACGGGAATTGTCTGGGTCAATACCTGGATGATGCGTGATTTGAGAACCCCTTTCGGGGGAATGAAAGACAGCGGTGTGGGCCGTGAAGGCGGCTGGGAAGCATTGCGCTTTTTTACTGAGCCTAAGAATGTTTGTATTCAGTATAGCTAAATGAGTTTTTATTTTAGATACTTTAAACACAAATAATAATTTTTGTAACATTAAATTTTTACGTATAATTTTTATATATTTACACGTACAAAGACAGTTACTAGGACATGGACACAAAATTAACACTAAAATTAAATCAAGAGGTTATTGAAAAAGCGAAATTTTACGCAAAATCTAACCATACAAGTCTTTCGAAACTTATCGAAAACTATTTAAACTCATTAACTCAAAAAGAGCAAAAATCAGAGATTGAGGTAAGCCCTTTGGTTTCAAGTTTAACTGGAGTGATTTCAGATCAGTCAGTGAATGACTTTAAAAAAGAATATCGAGAATATCTTGAAAAAAAGTATCGATAATGGCACACCTTTTTATAGATACAAACATTGTTTTAGACTTGCTCTCCAAAAGAGAAAAATTTTATAGAGATGCACAGGATTTATTTACATTAGCTGACAATAATAATGAAACGTTGTATATTTCAACATTAACATTTGCAAACACCTATTATTTGTTGTCAAAGCATCATAAACCGCAAGAAGCGAAAAATATATTGCTCAAATTTAAATTGTTGGTGACTATTTTATCTGTTAATGACAAAATTCTTGAATTAGCACTAATTTCTGATTTTAAAGATTTTGAAGATGCCATTCAATATTTTACAGCTCTAGAAAATAAAACAGAATTTATTATAACGCGTAACAAAAAAGATTTTAAACACACCCAGCTCCCGGTAATGACAGCAAAAGAGTATTTAAAAAGCTTAGCTTTATAAATTGAAGATAAATCACTTTTTTAATGGAAAAAAATAAAAAACTAAGAATAAACGGCCATTCACACCTGCTCCCCTATCCTGAGGAAATTCCCCAGTTTATGAAGGACAAGGGCATCTTTTGGGTAGATAAGGACCGAAAGTTCATGCTCCAAAAAAACTGGAGCCGTCCGGTGACCGATTCCAGTTTTTTCCTCAATGAGAAACTGGAGTGGATGGAACGCAACAAAATTGATCACGCCGTGGTACTCAACCTTTCGCAATTGTATGGCAACGGGTTGCGGGTGGAAGAAATGAAACAAGCCTTACGTTTTCAAAACGATTTTAATGCCCGCGTGCAACAAGAAAATCCCTCAAAATTTACATGTGGTTTTGTAGTCCACCCCGGACTCCTCAAAGGCGCGATGTGGGAAATGGAACGCTGTGTGGAGGAGCTTGGTATGCAACTGTTGTGTTTGCCCACACATTATATGGACACCATAGGCACCTGGCGCTGTATTTTTGATGAAGAAAACGAAGAACTTTTTGAACTCGCCAGCAAATACAATCTCGCTGTAGAAATCCATCCTTATGACGGTGAAAAATTCATCCTTCTGGAAAACACTTCTTGGCGTTTTCATTTAATCTGGATGCTGGCGCAATGTGCAGATGCCTATCACTTTCTCACCTTAAACGGCTATCAGGATAAATATCCCGGAATGCGCACCTGTTTTGCACACGGAGGGCAACTGGCTCAGATCAATCTTGGAAGACGTATACAAGGATTTGATGGCCGACCTGACTTGTTTGAAGGCAAACATCACCCCAGAAAAGCAGTAGCACACAAGAACATCTTTTTTGACACTTTGGTGCACGACACCGGCTCTTTGGGCTTATTGGTTAAAAACCAAACTTCAAAACAAGTCATTATGGGTCTAGATGACCCCTACCCGCTTGGCGAGATGGAAAGTGAACAACAATCCTCATACCCAGGCAAAATTCTCGATTTGGCAAAAGAGCAAAACATACTCACCGAAACTGAATGTGACGCCATCTGGAGCGACAATGTCATTCAGTGGTTGTGTGGTGATGATAAAGAGGCTAAACAAAAGTTAATCAACAGAATCACCGGATAATGGATTTTATCTCTGAAGAACTTGACAATTATATTACTGAACATACCCAGCCTGAACCCGAATTGCTCCAACAATTAAACCGGGAAACGCAGACAAAAGTACTCCAGCCCAGAATGCTGAGCGGTCACTACCAGGGTCGTGTACTGAGTATGATCTCAAAGTTACTTGCACCAAAAACAATCCTTGAAATTGGCACTTACACAGGCTATTCAGCGCTTTGTTTGATGGAAGGCATTCAAAAAGGAGGCATTCTTCACACGATTGATCACAATGAAGAATTGTTTTCGCTACAGCGAAAATATTTTGACAAATCAGGTTTTGGTGAGCAGATCATTCAGCATACAGGAGACGCTTTGGATATTATTCCGGTGCTTGATCAAACTTTCGATTTGGTATTCATTGATGCCGATAAGGAGAATTACAGCAATTACTTTGAAATGGTTCTACCAAAGATGAAAAGTGGTGGCGTGATTTTATCAGACAATGTGTTGTGGAGCGGTAAAGTTTTGGGGGAACCAAAAAAAGAAGATATTGACACACCGGCGCTTATTGTTTACAACAAACTAATCAATTCCCACCCCAAAGTTGAATGCGTGATGCTTCCCATACGAGATGGATTAACAATAACACGGGTGAAATAATTAATGATTCTTGATCGAAGTGCGCCTCAGGGAAATTTCGCAGCGCTTGTAAAATATATAGGCCAGCAAAGTTCCTATCAACGCACCGATAAGCAAATCACTTGGATAATGCACACCCACAAATATCCTGCTTAAAGTAAAAAGCACGGGAAAAAGAAAAAAGAGATATACCCACTTATAAGCACTGCGAAGTGCTAAAACAGCAAATGTTGCTATCACAAAGGAGCTCGAGGCATGCCCTGAATAAAAACTAAAACTATCCGGCCGTTGAAGTGCCCTTATTAATTGCGTAAGTTCGGGGACACTACTGGGCCTGATTCTCGCAACAAAATATTTAGTTGTGATCATTAAGGCAAGACTGATTATAATAGCTCCAAAGAAATAAAGCAACACCAAAACCCATTTTTTAGGCCCATACACTTTATATATCAAGAAAAACATCAGCAAAAAAAGAGGAATCCAGAAAAGTGTGTTGGTTGTTAAAAGCCAAAAGCCATCCCAGGATTCAATACCCAAATTATTCAGATATACAAAAAGTTCGGCGTCCCAGCGTTTTAAAGTTTCAAGCATTTAAAATTGGCGTTTTACAGGGCCGGTAATATCGTCAATGTCTTCTTTGACTTTATCAATTTCATTCTGGACATCTTTTGTAATGTCAACATCCACCCCGCGGTCTTTTGCACTTTTGGTGATTTCGTGCTTAATATCATTAGTGGCATTTTTTATTTGCCGCATCCCTTTTCCAAGACCACGGGCAATCTCTGGCACTTTGTCTGCACCAAAAACCATAATGACAATGAAGATAATAAATGCTATCTCACCGCCACTGATGAATAAAAAATATGATAGTAAAGCCATAGTGCAAATATAGCGAAGTTTCCTTGCGGTAAAAAAAGTATTTTAAACTAACGTTTGATATACAACTGACTTTGCTTTTCTAAAAAATCCATTAGCTTAAGCTCATTGTTTTCCTTGAGCAAATCAGTTGTAAAATCTTGTTCGATAACAAAATAAATAAAATTTACCTGCTCATCATCTGGTATGTTCAAAATTTCTGAATAATAGGCTTCGGGGAATCTTTGTTGGAGTGCTATAAAAGATGCGTCTTTTAATTGCAGTTGTTGTATGGGGGTCAATGAAGGTTGTGATAAACGATCTTTAGGTTTAAAAATTAAATCAGCTAATAACGCAAAAGGTGCGAGCATGTTCAGACCCGCAGAAGGCACTTCTTGTATAGCACTATTTTCAACCCCGCTACTTTTATCATCACTAAACTCAAAATCAAATTCCATTTCTTCCCAGGTAAGATTAAACCCGGAAGCTATGTCAACTGTTTTTATACGGCTCACATCCACCTTGATATTTCCCGTAAGGTCATGCGGCCTTACAATTACTTCATCGAGTTGTGTTATTGCAGGGTTTACATATACTTTCATCTGTCGGGTATCGACAATTCCTTCATCAACAATCACTGTAAACTTTTGAAACTGTAAAGCTGTGAACAAAACGCGGTCATTGACAGCTACATCAATAATAAATTCCCCTTCAGCATTGGTGATTGTTCCTTTTTGAGAAGATGTATTGTAAATAGAAATTCCTTCCAAGTCTTCGCCGGGAACAGAAGAGGTTATGACCCCGTTGACAGTAACTCTTTCAATTTGCTGTGCTATTAATAAAAAGGGCACGAGTAAAAAAACAAAAAAAATCATATTTCTCATACCTAAATTTAAGACTTAATTAATAAATTGAAATGTAAATATGTGTTAAATATATAAACTCATGTTAACGCTGTAGCCTTCTGTCAAATTATTTGTAATTTTAAATTCTTGCGCATTATTTTACTCAACTAGCATTAAAGAAATATCTTAAAAACCGCTGTTTCTTCAGCATAAGCCTATGAAAAAATGTATCATTGCAAGCACTTCAACGCTCTATGATGGAGCATATTTAGACTATCTGCTTTCAGAATTGGAAGTCCTTTTTAATAATGTAAACGAAATTTTATTTATTCCATATGCACAACCCGGTGGGATTTCTTATAATACTTATACAGAAAAAGCTGCCGAAGCTTTCCAAAAAATAAACAAAAAAGTGGTAGGACTCCATTTGGCAGAAAAACCTGCACAAGCCATTGAAAAAGCAAAAGGCATTTTTACCGGTGGCGGAAACACCTTTAGGCTGGTGAATCAATTATATAAACAAAAATGTATGAGTCCCCTAAGGGAAGCTATTTTAAGTGGTGTTCCTTATCTCGGCACCAGTGCAGGAAGTAATATTTGTGGTGTCACGATGCAAACAACAAATGATATGCCCATTATCTATCCGCCAAGTTTTAAAACTCTGGGTATTATTCCTTTTAACCTAAACCCCCATTATCTCGAACCTGATATGCAATCCAAACATATGGGGGAAACACGTGAAACACGCATAAAAGAATTTCACAGTATGAATACGATACCCGTATTGGGACTGCGTGAAGGAAGCTGGCTTGAAGTGAACGGTGAAAATATCCTCTTAAAAGGGCAACACAGGGCCATTGTTTTCAAACAGGGAGAGCCACCCCATGAGGCAGCACCTGACACTGATTTCAAAAACCTGAAATAATGGATTATTCAAAAATATTAAATGAAATAAAAGAAGAACTCTCAGATTTTACAAATGATGGTAAAGTGGCAAGTTATATCCCTGAACTTTCTAAGGTAGACGGTTCAAAATTTGGTGTCCATCTTTATTGCATTGACGGTTCACATCATTCTTTTGGAGATGCACAAGAGCGATTTTCCATTCAAAGTATCTCAAAGGTTTTTACCCTTTCCCTGGCGATGAGGATGATGGGCGATGAACTATGGGACCGCATGGACGTAGAGCCATCAGGCAATGCTTTTAACTCACTTTTTCAATTGGAACAGGAAAACGGTATCCCCAGAAACCCTTTTATTAACTCAGGGGCTTTGGTACTGTCAGATATTTTAATTTCAGAATATGATAACCCTAAAGATGAAATACTCAAATTTGTGAGAAAAATTTCAGGTGTTGAAACAATTGATTTTGATGAAAAAGTTGCACGTTCTGAAAAGCAACATGGTCATCGCAATGCCGCTTTGGTAAATTTGATGAAATCTTTCGGAAACATCCAAAATGATGTCTATGAGATTTTAGATGTCTATTTTTATCAATGCTCAATTGCGATGAGTTGTGAGGAACTTGCAAATGCTTTTATGCTATATGCAAATGAAGGGGAGTTATTACATTCCGGGGAAGAAATTTTAGCTCCCATAAAAGTTCAGCGTATCAATGCGTTGATGCAAACGTGCGGCTTTTATGATGAAGCCGGCGAATTTGCCTTCCGGGTAGGGCTCCCAGGAAAAAGTGGCGTGGGTGGTGGTATCGTGGCAATCCATCCCGAGAAATACAGTGCAGCTGTGTGGAGCCCAAAATTGAATGAAAGAGGAAATTCCCTGTTGGGAATGGAAACGTTGGAGCGTCTTACCAACAAAACGGGCCTTTCAATATTTTAAAAATTCGTCACATATTTTTGGTATTTTTAATTAGGCTTTAAAAAATGGAAAACACTATTTTACATAAAGAAACAGAGACAAACGGTTTGTTTTATATAGAAAAGGATGGGAAAATTATCGCTGAAATGCATTATTCTTTCTCTGAAGATGATCCCACAATCATAGTCGTCAAACACACCGATGTTAAACCTGACCTCAAAGGTCAGGGTATCGGCACAAAATTACTTGACGCACTGGCAGAATACGCACGAAAAAAAAACTTAAAAGTCACGCCCCTTTGCCCGTTTGTAGAAGTGCAATTCAACCGCAATAAGAAATACAACGATATCGAAGCCCAATGAATATCATTATAGAAACCCCTCGGTTGTATTTGCGAGAGTTCATAAACAATGATGCACAGGATTTTTTTGAAATGAACAATGACCCTGAAGTAATCAAATATACCGGTGATGTCCCGTTTGCTTCTGTGCAGGCAGCCAAAGAGTTTATTGATAATTATGATCACTATAAGTTATATGGCTTTGGCAGATGGGCGCTGTGTGATAAAAAATCACATTACTTTTTGGGTTTTTGTGGTTTAAAATACCATCCAAAACAAAACCTGATGGAAGTGGGCTATCGGTTAAAGAAAAAATATTGGGGCAATGGATATGCTACCGAAAGTACAGCTGCCTGTCTTGATTACGGTTTTCAAAAATTGAATCTGAATGCAATCTATGCCCATACTATCCCTGAAAACAAGGCATCTGCCAATGTATTAAACCAATGTGATATGGAATATCTGTTTGATATAAACCACGACAATGCGCTTGTAAACTTTTACAGAAAAATATCTGATAAAATAAAAATAAAAACGATACATACTGAAGAAACCATAGCTATTCGGCAACAAGTACTGCGGAAAGGAAGACCTCGGGAAGATTGTTATTTTCCGGATGATAATTTAAGTACAACCGTTCATTATGGTATTTATGAAGAAAAAAAACTTGCCGGTATTGCTACTTTTTTAGAACAAAACCACTCTAATTTTGAAGGAGCACACCTGCAATTACGCGGAATGGCTGTTCTTGATCAACACAAAGGGAAAGGTTATGGCAAACTCCTGCTTGAAACCGGTGAGCAATTGGCACACCAAAAGAAAAAACAATTGCTATGGTGCAATGCACGCATCATTGCAAAAACATTTTATGAAAAGCTGGGCTACATAACTTTTGGCAATTCTTTTGAAATACCTAAAGTTGGCACCCACTTTGTAATGTATAAGAAAACAACAAACCATCACGATTAATGTTACACAAATTACTATTCATATTAATATTCACAATCTTTTTTATTTCTTGTAAGGACAAGGTTGAAGTGGTTCCTGAAGTAACTATTGAAGAATCTGATTTAGATTCCCTCAACAAAATAAAAACAGTCTCTATAGACACATTGTCACTTCTGGCAATTAGCGATTCACTTATTCATTCATTTTACAGAAAAAATCAATTCAAAACCTTTTGGGTGTCTGATCAGTCAAGAGGGAATCTTATCAGCGCATTATTAAATGTTGAAGATGAAGGCCTCTTTAAAAAACATTTTGATCTGGATAGCATTCAGAAAAAAGAAATCATTCTGGAAAACCTATCTGAAAAAGAGCTCATATCCTATGATTTTTTACTTACCGAAAACCTAATGCGCTACATCTATAAACTCGGCAAAGGAAGTATTAATCCAAATAAAATGTATAGAGATTATGAGTTGAAACAAGATTTATTTGATTTTAAAACCACACTTCTGAAGTTCCAGGAAGAAGATTTTGACAAAATAATCAATGATTTAAAGCCCCGGCATATTGTTTATAAAAAATTAAAAACAGCACTCAAACTCATCGATGAATTTGCAAATGATAACCTAACCAAAATTGAAATCGGTGATAAAATAGAATTAAATGACACCACAGAAGCTGTCATTGCCATAAAGGAAAGGTTGATTTTCTGGAAAGATTTAAAACCACAGGACAGTATTACCCCGGTATATGACGAAGAAACTGAACTGGCTGTAAAGAAATTTCAAATGCGCCACGGCCTGGCCACAGATGGTGTCGTGGGATCAGGTACAGTACATGCCCTGAACAAAACCCCTGAACAAAGAAAACATCAGATTATCGCAAACATGGAACGATGGCGATGGTACCCCAGAGACCTTGGTGAGGAATATCTTATCATCAACATCCCTGACTATACTTTGCATGCCGTTAAAAAAAATGATACCACCAAGACAAACAGGGTGATTGTAGGGAAAAGCTCACGGAGGACGCCTGTTTTATCTTCAACGTTCAGCCATTTGGTTTTTAATCCAACCTGGACCATTCCCCCAACCATAAAGAAAAACGATATCGTTCCCTCGGTGAAAAGGGACAGAGGTTATCTGGCTTCAAAAAACATGACCGTTTACGACAAGCAAGGAAACAGAATACATCCCGATGACTGGAATGAAAACGACGCCCTTTCTTATCGTTATGTTCAAAGCCCTGGCGGATACAATTCACTAGGTTTGGTAAAGTTTATGTTCCCCAATCGGTTTTTAGTATATCTTCATGACACAAACTCAAGAAGTTTTTTCGACAAAGCAAACCGTTCTTTGAGTTCAGGCTGTGTAAGAGTACAAGACCCTTTTGATCTCGCTGCATATTTACTGGATGATGATGAAAAATGGAGTTTGAAAATTATCAATGAATTAGTGAAAACAAACAACACCAAAGAAGCAAAAATGACAAAGGATGTCAATGTCCATCTCTTCTACTGGACTGCTTGGAGTGATAATGGCACCTTACAATTCCGTGATGATCTTTACAATAAAGATGAAGATTTATATAAAGCGTTGTTAAATTAACTGTGATTTTGAAACATACTCATCTGAAGGAAAGTAAATAAACAAACACGATTTTTCTTTAATTAAATCAATTATTGTTTTACTATCTTCTTTTGGCAATGAAGGACAGCCCAGACTTCTGCCAAGTCTGCCGTATTGCGTGATAAAATTTTCAGAAACATAATCTGCACCGTGAATAACAATTGCTCTTTCCCTTGCTTTATCATTAATGCCCTTTTCCAAACCATCCAGCCTAAGCGAGTATCCATGTTTCCCGAAATATGTCTCGGCAGTAGCATAAAACCCTAAACTGCTCTGAAAAGATTCAGGAGTATTTGAAAAAGCTGTGGCAAATTCGTTGCCTGTATTTCTACCATGGGCAACATAAGTTTGATGAATGACTTCGTTTTTCTTTAAATCAATTACCCAAAGGCGTTTTTCATTTGCAGAGATGCTAAAATCAACAACGGTAAGTAAATTCTTTTTAATTTTTCCGGTTTCTTGAAGTCTGTAATAACCGTCAAGAGCATAGGTAAAACTTTCTTTTGTGGGTAAGTCAAAATCACTTGCATTTAAACTTTCATAAACTATTTCAGCATTTGAAAGAGTAGTTGTCGTTAAATCTATTGTGTGGAGGTTTGTGCTAGTGTAGTTTGTTGAATAGGAAATAAATCCTAATAACAAAATGGGGAGAATTTTGTAAATCATTCGTAATCTTTAGGTTAAACTTTTATTTGGGTTTGCCAAATATAAAAATTAAATTGGAAAATCAAAATAAAAGAATCTTAATTATACTTATTTTATGGTGTTTCTTAGTTTTTTAACGAAGTAAAATAAGTTTTGTTATACTCAAAGTATTAAAGTTTACAACAGAATAGCTTCTCAAATAAAATGAAAAGAAAATACTTAGTACATTTGTACCATATTCAAAAATATGCATAAAAAAGTCCTATTGATGATTTTAGATGGTTGGGGAATTACCCAAGGCCCCAACGTTTCTGCTATTGCAAAAGCAAAAACACCTTTTATAAATTCATTATATTCAAAATACCCACATGCACAACTGCGCACAGACGGCCTGAATGTGGGACTTCCCGAAGGGCAAATGGGTAACAGCGAAGTAGGTCACATCAACCTGGGCGCCGGCCGTGTTATTTATCAAGAACTCGCAAAAATAAACCGTGCTGTTAAGATCAACTCTTTAATCAAAGAAGAAAGCATACAAACTGCTTTCGCTTACGCGAAAAAAAACAACAAAAACATCCATCTCATAGGTCTGATTTCTGATGGAGGTGTGCATTCACATATCAATCATTTAAAGGGGCTCCTCAATGCCGCGAAAGAAGCACATCTTGAAAATGTATTTGTTCATGCTTTTACAGATGGTCGTGATGTGGACCCGCATTCCGGAAAAGCATTTATCAGTGATTTGCAAAACCACCTAAACAAAACCACCGGAAAACTGGCCTCTGTAATTGGAAGATATTATGCCATGGACCGTGACCAGCGCTGGGAACGCACAAAAAAAGCATATGATCTGCTGGTCAACGGTGTGGGAACTCCGTCAAAAAACATACTGGAAAGCATAGAAGAAAACTACCGTGCAGGCATTAGTGATGAATTTATCGAACCCATCTTTTTAACAGATTACAACGAGCCCATCGCAACCATTCAGGAAAACGATGTGGTCATCTTTTTCAATTTCAGGACAGACAGGGGGCGTCAACTCACACACGTCCTGACACAAAATCACCTTCACGAATTCAATATGGCTCCACTGCCCCTTCATTTTGTGACGATGACAAATTATGATGACAGTTTTCAAAACATACACGTGGTATACAACAAAGAAAACATAACAGAAACACTGGGTGAAGTTATCTCTAAAGCAGGCAAAAAGCAAATCCGAATTGCTGAAACAGAAAAATACCCGCACGTGACCTTCTTCTTTTCGGGAGGAAGGGAAATGCCCTTTGAAGGAGAAAAACGCATTCTTTGCCCCTCACCAAAAGTGGCAACTTATGATTTGCAACCTGAAATGAGTGCCTTTGAAATAAGGGATAAAATCATTCCTGAAATTGAAAATGAAACCGCAGATTTTATTTGTTTGAATTTTGCAAACCCTGATATGGTTGGCCATACCGGTGTTTTTGAAGCAGCGGTGAAGGCATGTGAAACCATAGATATCTGCACAAAAAGCATTGTAGAAAAAGCATTGCAACATAAGTATACCACCATTATAATAGCAGACCACGGCAATTGTGAAGTAATGATTAATAATGATGGTTCTCCTAACACAGCACATACCACAAACCCGGTACCTATAATCATGGTAGATCCATCAATCAATAAGGTAAAAAATGGCATTTTAGCTGATATAGCACCCACAATATTAAAAATTATGGGAATTGAAAAACCCAAAATTATGAATCAAGAACCACTTGTATAAATACCTAATTTAAGAAAAAATGAAAAAAATACTTTTACTTATTGCAATCCTTGCTTTTATTATTTCTTGCGGCAGCGACAAAAAAGAAAAAGAATCTGAAACTACCACAGTTGAAGTTCAGGATGAAAACTATGATGACTTGCCTGTACTCATTGGGAAACAAGAAATAAACACCATCAAAGAAGCCCCTTATAATAAGTGGTTTATGGAAAACTACCGTTACAGCCCTGTTCAAAGTATATTAGGTCAGTTAAAAACTGCTCTTGAAAATATAGAAATCATTATCTTCATGGGAACCTGGTGTGAAGACAGCCGCAAACAAGTTCCGGCATTGCTTAACATTCTTGTAGCCACACAATATGACCAGAGTAACATTACTCTCATTGCCGTAGATGAAAATAAAGTAACCCCAGAGGGTCTCGAGGAAGGATATAACATTGAGTATGTGCCAACAATTATCCTCTATAAAAATGGTGAAGAACTGGGCAGAATTGTTGAATACCCCATTGAAACCCTTGAAGCAGACCTTTTGGCTATTGCTATGGGTGAAGAATACACTCCCGCATATTCAGAACCTGAAGAAGAACAAGAGAGTACTGAAGAGAACAAGTAACCGTTCCATTTATTCTTTGTAATTTTGCCACCGTTATGAGGCACAAATCACTTACAATTGCGATAGATTTTGATGGGACTTTGGTAGAAAACCAATATCCAAAAATAGGCAAACCTGTTATTTTTGCTTTCGAAACCTTAAAACAACTTCAAGAAGAGGGCCACCGTTTAATTCTCTGGTCCTATCGCCACGGCAGTGAACTCGATGAAGCCATACAATTTTGCGCAGCACGCGGTATCACTTTTTACGCCATCAATAAAAGTTTTCCAGAAGAAGAGTTTGATGATACACAAAGCCGGAAAATATTGGCAGACATCTACATTGACGACAGAAATATTGGCGGTTTAATGGAATGGGGCGAAATCTATCAGCTACTCGTCAACAGCAAAGGCATGTTAAAGAAAAAAGAAAAAAAGAAAAAAGGACTCTTTTCAATTTTTAAAAAATAACCACGAATTTCTACACATGATCATACCAAAAACCAGAGAGGAAATTGAATTGATGCGTCAAAGTGCAATGGTCGTTTCACGCACATTGGGAATGCTCGCCGGTGAGTTGAAACCGGGAGTAAAACTCAATTATCTTGATAAATTAGCAGAATCTTACATCCGGGAAGAAGAAAATGCAATCCCAGGGTTTTTGGGTTTATACGATTGCCCTTCTACCCTCTTGATAAGTGCAAACGATCAGGTTGTTCACGGTTTACCGAAAGATGTTGAAATACACGAAGGCGATATTTTATCGATTGATTGCGGTGCCATCAAAAATGGTTTCTATGGTGACCACGCATACACATTCACCGTGGGCGAAGTTTCACCCGAAGTTGAGCAATTGCTAAAAGTAACTAAGGAATCACTATACATTGGCATTCGTGAATTCAAGGCAAACAACCGCGTGGGGGACGTGGGGCACGCCATTCAAAATTACTGTGAAAGTTTCGGTTATGGTGTTGTCAGGGAACTTGTGGGACACGGTCTGGGAAGAACCATGCACGAAGACCCCGAAATACCCAATTATGGTAAACGTGGCCGTGGCAAAAAGTTTATTGAAGGTATGACCATAGCTATTGAGCCCATGATTAACATGGGGACCCACAGAATAAAACAACTCAAGGACGGCTGGACAATCGTTACTGCAGATGGCAGACCCAGTGCCCATTTTGAACACAACGTGGCCTTGGTTGAAGGCAAACCCGAGCTGCTTTCAACGTTTGCATATGTTTATAAAGCTCTGGGAATTGAAAGTGATGAAGAAAATGAGTTCAGGCAACACGCTTTAGTGCTTTAGGTTTTAACGTAAAGAACCAAAGATGAAATCGCTCTTTAAATTTTTTCTAAATAAAATTCCGAGACAATCACTCATAAGGGTAAGTTATATCGTAAGACCCGTCTTGGCACTATTTTACCGGGGAAAAAAATACCACGATCCCATTGACGGAAAGAGTTACCGCAGCTTTTTACCATACGGATATGAAACCCAGCGAGAAAATGTGCTTGCACCCGGAACCCTTTCACTGGAACGACACCGGTTACTGTGGTTGTATTTAAAAAACGAAATTCATTTTTTTACCGCTCCTTTAAAGGTGCTACACTTTGCTCCTGAACAGGCATTCTACAAACGATTCAGGAAATTAAAAAACCTCGATTACACCACAACAGACCTCAACTCACCCCTGGCAGATGTAAAGGCTGATATTTGCAACCTGCCTTTTCATGACAATAGTTTTGATTTCATTCTGTGCAATCACGTTCTGGAACACATCCCTAACGATACAAAAGCCATGCAGGAGCTCTATCGCATTTTAAAACCCGGCGGCACCGGTATTTTTCAAATTCCCCAAGACCTTTCCAGGGAAACTACTTTTGAAGACGATTCCATCACAGATGCTCGCGAACGGGCTAAAATATTTGGGCAATACGACCACGTGCGGGTATATGGGCGCGATTATTTTGACAAACTCCGGTCTGTGGGGTTTGTTGTTGAAGAAATTGAGTATGCCAAAACATTTTCGGATATCGAAATTGAAAAATTTAGAATACGTAATGACGAAATAATCCCGGTTGTAAGAAAATAAAGTTCTTATAAGATTACTATGAAAAACCTTCCATTGCGAGCAATGTACTCACCCAAATAATCACAGACGAGAAGAAGATCCCAATGCTGTTGGCAAGAAAAGCTTGTTTGCGTTCAATTTTAAAAATATAGGCAGCAAGGGTTCCGGCATAGACCCCGGTGCCGGGTATGGGCACCATCACAAAAATCATCAGTCCCCAAAAACCATATTTTTGTATTCCTTTTTGTGCACCCGTTTTTGCCCTTCGGGCAATAAAAACAGATGATTTTTTATAAAAACGCCACTTGAAGAAATACCTGTTTATGGACTCTAAAAAAAAGTTCATTAACGGGAAAACAAGAATATTTGCAATCACACAAAAAACAAAAGCGAGATAAATATTAACATCGTTGACGATTGCATAGGGAATACCCACCTTAGCCTCCCCAAAAGGGGAAATGCTAATCAGCATTGAAATGATAAGGGTTATAAAAGTCTCCATTTGAAAATGCGAAACTAAACCAATTCATCACAATTTTTTACTACTCAAATGCTAAATTTTAGATAAATGTTTTTAATTGTTTTTCTCAGCCAACCCTTCCAATGTAACATAGCAACTAAAATTTCTCTTATATTTAAGTTCACTCAATTATTTTATTTTTTACTATTTTTAGGAAAAATATGTTTTCACTCAAAATCAATACGTTTATGCCTTCAAAAAACTTCTTATTTCTTATTGTTTTTTTTATATCCCTCGGCACCTTTGCCCAGATCGATATCAATTACCAAAAACCCCACCAAGACATCCTCTCACTCGCTGATGCCACCTTACCACCCATTATGAGCATCAACCACGACGGAACCAAAGCCATTTTACTGTACCGCGATCAGTACAAGTCAATTGATGAACTTTCAGAAAAGGAAATGAGGCTGGGCGGTCTCAGGATCAACCCCGTCACAAACAGCTCCAGCAGGGCGCGATACTATACCAAGGTGAGTATCTTTGACCCGGCTTCCAAAAAAGAAATCGCCATTTCCGGGATGCCCGAAAATGTAAAAATCGGGAACCTGAACTGGTCCAATTCCCAAAACTATATCGCTTTCACAGTGACCTCAAATACAGGGGTCTCCTTATGGGTGATTGATTACAATGAACAAACAGCCATAAAACTTACTGATGCCAACTTAAACGCAAATATGGGCAACCCGGCTTCCTGGCTGGCAGATGATTCCGGTTTTCTGTTAACAGTATTGCCGGGCGACAGAAAAGTACTTATTGATACAGAAAACGCCGTTCCCACTGGACCCATTGTTTCCGTAAATGATGCCGGACAAAAAGCACAAAATAGGACCTATCAGGATTTATTGAAAAACACTAGTGATGAAGAAAATTTTGAAACACTTGCACGCTCAGAAATCTGGAAAGTTTCCCTTAACGGAACCAAATCAAAATGGAAAGATGCCGCCCTCTACCGTAACATCTCTCCTTCTCCAGATGGCAATTACTTCCTCATCTCCGAAATAAAAAGGCCCTTTTCTTACATTGTGCCTTACTATCGTTTTCCCACCTCCTACACCGTATATAACAAACAAGGAAGCCCGGTAAAAACCATTGTTGATGTCCCTTTAATTGAAGAACTTCCGCAAGGGTTTATGGCTGTTCAAACAGGACCCAGAAGCATTTCATGGCGCGATGACCACGCCGCGACACTTGTCTGGGCAGAAGCCCTGGACGGTGGTGACCCCGAAAACAAAGTTGAGTTCCGGGATAAGGTGATGCAATTGCAAGCTCCTTTTAACGCAAATCCATCAGAATTGATAAAAACAAAGTTACGTTACTCGGGCATTGAATGGGGAAATACAAATACTGCTTTACTAAGTAATTACTGGTGGAACACCAGAACCATACGTTCTGAATTTTTCAACCCCTCAAAACCATCACAAGAACCAACCTTGTTTATAGAACGCAACTATCAGGACCGCTACAGTGATCCGGGAAATTTTGTAACTACAAAAAATCACTATGGCAGAAATCTCCTGGAAATTAAAAACTGCTCCTTTTTCCTGTT
>JBBDVI010000149.1:0-16997 GCA_040903465.1 Flavobacteriaceae bacterium | reverse complement strand
ATTTATCAAAAATGTATTTAAATTCTTGTTCCAGTTTCTGTTTTAGTAACCGGTAGTCGTTTTGCCCTGTATTTTTAAATTCCACAAGATGCAGCTGCATGGAACGAACGCCTTCGGTTGTTTCGGGGTTGGCTTGCCATTTTGCTCCATTATTGAGCTTCAAAGCACTGTCATCACCGCGAGGGGTTTCGACAGCCTTAGTGATTTGTTGCGTTTCCGTTTGTTTTGAATGCTCACAAGAGACTGTAAACATAATCAATACTGCAATAAGAATTGTTCTTTTGATTAAATGCATACGTTAGCTTAAATGATAAATTATAAAAAACAAACTGGTAATCAGGCTTATCAACAACGAATTAAAAACAAATTTAGCCTTCAATTGTGCCAGAACGGTTGCATTATACCACATAGCCACCGCCACGACCATAAACAAATGAATCATATCGATATAGCCAAAGCCGTTCATCAATATCAGCATAGCCGCTACTGAACCAATACAACTGGAAGCAATGATGCCCAGGGTGGCATAGGTATAATACATTTCCCTAAATTCCGAAAGTATGTTTTGATATAATCTCATAATTACGTGCGTTTTGATGTATGAGACAAAATTAAAGCACCCGGAAACTGAATTTTATGACCTGGGTCATAACTGCTTTATCGGAAGAGTTTGCGATTTTTTATTTTAAGTTCCCCTTTCTTTTCCAGCGATTTCGTTGCCCTTATTACAGTTTCAACACGCAAACCTGTAAGGTCTGCTATTTGCTGTCGGGTGATATTAACCTGAAAGGAAAAAGGTTCTTTCAAATCGTGCACGTGTTTTTTTAAATAATCAAGAATGCGCAGGATGCGATGCTCGGGTTCCTGTGATGAAAGCTCTGTAGCCATAATGGCTTTATAATATAACCTGCTGGCAAGTGCTTTGGTCATCGCCAGGTGTTCGTCAGGATGCGCCTTCAGTAATTCCAAAAAGCGTTCTTTTGATACCCTGAAGATTTGAGCATCAGTTAGGGCTTCAGCGTGAGCGGGATATTTTACTTCGGCAAAAAGGGGTGGTTCACCAAAACTCTGCCCGGGAAAGAAAATACCCTGAATAAACTCTTTACCGTCATCATTGAAATTATTCATCTTCACCTCCCCTTTTGCAATTTGATAATAACTAACTGCCTGCTGGCCTTCGGTAAATATCTGATCGCCTTTTGCAAACGATAAAATTTCTGCTCCAAAATCATACAAGAGGTTTTCTGCAATCATCGATTAGGAGTGTGATTTAATAATATTGATTAATTCCTGCTTTTGCAAGACACCTGACTTCCGCCAGAACTGCTTACCGCTTTTAAACAATATGAGTGTAGGGACACCCCGCACTTGATATTCTGCGGCAAGGGGCTGGTTATTATCAACATCTATCTTTACAATCTTAACACTTTCTCCCCGTGCAGCCTTAACTTCACTGAGTATGGGAGCCAGTGCCTTGCAAGGCCCGCACCAGGTGGCATAAAAGTCAACCAATACCGGTCTGTCTTCGCTGATGATATCTTTGAAATTGCTTTTCATAAGCTTGGGTTTTTACGTATTAAAACGCTCGTAAGCTGCCTTTTCCAGGGCTTCCCTGTGATCAGGATGCGCAAGTGAAATTAGGGCTTTTGCACGATCTTTCAGGTTTTTGCCATACAAATCAACCACGCCGTTTTCTGTGGCAATATAATGCACGTGTGCACGTGTTGTAGTCACGCCGGCACCTTCTTTCAGGAAAGGAACTATTTTTGAAACGCCTTTGTTGGTTATGGATGGCATGGCTATAATAGGTTTACCGCCTTCAGATAGCGAAGCTCCCCTGATAAAGTCCATTTGTCCGCCCACACCGCTGTACTGTAGTTTACCAATGGTATCTGCACATACCTGACCGGTGATATCAATTTCAATCGCACTGTTGATGGCAGTTACCTTGGGGTTTCTGCGAATGATGGCCGTATCATTGGTATAGGCTGCTTCTTTAAAATGCACAATGGGGTTATCATCTATAAAGTCATACAATTTTTGAGAGCCGATAGCAAAGCAGGTCACTATTTTACCACGCTTGACCATCTTGTCTTCTCCGGTAATGATGCCTTTATCAATTAAAGGAAGGATACCATCTGAAAACATTTCTGTATGAATCCCTAGACGCTTGTGGTTCATCAGGTTGCTGAGTACCACATTGGGTATGCCGCCAATTCCCATTTGAAGGGTTGCACCGTCTTCCACAAGTTGAGCTACGTGATAACCAATCCTCTTCTCAATTTCTGTCGGCTCCGCAACCGGAACGGCATGAATGGGAAGGTCAACCAACACAGCTGCATTGATATTTTTTTCGTGAATGATGCCGTCTCCATGGGTTCTGGGAACATTGGGATTGACTTGTGCTATTACTTTTTTGGCAGTCTGAATGGCCGTCAGGGTTACGTCAATAGAAGTTCCCAGAGAACAATACCCGTGCTTATCAGGTGGTGAAACCTGAATAAAGGCCACATCAAGCGGCAGGATATTTCTTTTGAAAAGCAAGTGTAGTTCGCTTAAGAAAATGGGGGTATAATCTCCTTTTGAAGAGTTGACTGCTTTGCGTACATTACCTGCCACAAAACAACTGTTGGTTCTAAAGGCCTTGTTGTAGGGCTCCCGGGTATAAAGGGCATCTCCTTCAGTGTGCATTTGCACAATTTCAACGTCCTGAAGGTTCTCATAGTTTTTACAGAGTTCACCAATAAGGTACTTAGGAGTCATCGCTGCTCCCTGAAAAAAAATTCGATTACCGGATTTTACGTGTGATATAGCTTCTTCAGCAGAGATATAATTCATTATTTTTTGTTTATAATTTTAATTTTTCAATGATCAGAAAAGCCACGTGTGATAAACCTCGTGAACTTCCCTCTTTTTCTATTCTCTCTATGCTACTTTCTATTCTATCTTTTTAAAAACATCTCTACAACTTTTCAAATATCTAACGTCTAACATCTCACGTCTAAAATCTAACTACTCTCTTTCAATGGCATTCCATTTTAGAATCCACGATTTCCGTCACGGGTTTGGGGGAGACATATGGAATTCCGAGTCCCATACCCCGTAAGATAAAAAAAACGCCGATAATAACAACAAAAACGGGAATGGCTTTTTGTATTTTTTGTCTGGAGATCCCTTTCAAAAAAGAACCGGCATAAATAGCAACGGTCATAAGCGGGATGGTTCCCATACCAAAAAAAACCATATACAGGCCACTTTCAGGAATCGACCCGGCAGCCACAGCCGCAAAAACGGCTACATATACAAGACCGCAGGGAAGAAATCCATTTAAAAAACCGATGGTCAAAAAAGTATCAGCCGTTTTTTTCTTGAACGAAGCACCCAGTTTTTGTTTGACTTTTCCAATCAACCTGTAAAAGAAAGCTGAAATGCGCGTGTTCTGCAAATGCTTGCCGGGCAACACGACTGCGAGTATCATAAGCACTCCCACCGCAATGGAAAGCTGTTGCTGTAAGCCAAAGAGTGAAAAGCTCTTTCCCAACACTCCAAAGACAAGTCCAATCAATGCATAAGCACTCAAACGCCCGATATGATAACTGCTTATCTGAAAAAACTTTTTTACCGGCACCTTGTGATCTGCAGGAAGCATAAATGCAATGGGGCCACACATGCCCACACAATGCAAACTTCCTAATAGACCCAATATAAATGCCGAGACCAACATCGTTAAAAGTTTATTTTTTCCTTGACCGTATAGTCCTCACCGTTCATGTTCCAGTAAACACTCAAATCCCAGCGTCCGGAGACAATTTCCCCGGCAGGGATGAACATGGTATTTTCCGTAAACGAAAGGGGTTTTTCAAAATCCAGCTTCTTTTGGTTGACACGGTAAAACATGACCTTACCTTCCGTCACCTGCTCGGCATATTCCTTGGGAAATACTATTTTCACACCTTCAGGACTTTGTTCAATCCTGATGTTTTTTTCCAGTTGAGCCGCATTGTTGCGTGCGTCAAGTTCATCCTGAAAGCCAATTTCCTGTTTGTAATAATCTTCGATAACCAGGTCGTGGTCATAGTCACTGTTTGTCATCATCGTGATTACAAAATATAAGATAAAGGCCATAAATAGTCCTATTGCAATTACGATTCCCGTTCCCCAGTTTATTTTCATTTTTATAGATGTTAGATATTAGACGTTAGATTTTAGACATAAGGTATAAGACATGAGACATTAGACTTTAATTAAAACTTCTGGGGCCTAAAAAGTTTGTGTAGGCCCTTTCTATGAGTTCCCCGTTACTGTAAACCCCTATCTCCACTTCATTTTTGTGGCCTTCAAGTGCCGCGCTGTGTAGTTCTATGAACAAGGTGCCTTCAACAAGTTCCTGCGGCGGAACTGCTACTTCGTTTTGTGAAACAAAATTGATGGTCCCTTTGTGTGAAAGCAATTTAAATTCCACATTAGCGTATTCAGTATTCGTTTTGTTGATAAGCTTATACGTATATACATTGCTCACCATATTGTTTTCTTTAAGTTCATATAACTGACCGGGAAGCCTCAGTACCACTGCCTCAACATCACTGCGCAGAAAGAGCATCCCGATAAGGACTCCAGTGAGTATAAACAAGATAGCTGCATATCCCTTCATACGGGCCGTAAACTCAAAAGGCTTCTTCTTTTCAATATTTTCTTCACTTGCATAGCGAATGAGTCCTTTGGGCAAGTTAACCGACTCCATAATACTGTCACAGGCATCGATACAAGCTGTGCAATTCACGCATTCCAGCTGCGTGCCGTTCCTGATGTCAATACCTGTGGGACAAACGTTCACGCATTGAAAGCAATCAATACAATCGCCATGGCCCAGGGCTTCACGGTCTTCGTTTTTACGAAATTTCTTTCTCCCGTTCTCATCTTCTCCGCGTTTGTGGTCATATGCCACAATCACCGATTTATTATCGAGCAAAACCCCCTGCAACCTCCCGTAAGGACAGGCGATAATACACACCTGCTCACGAAACCACGCAAAGACAAAATAGAATACCCCGGTAAAAATAAGAAGGCCGATAAATGTGCTCAAATGGTTCAACGGTCCTTCCTGAACGTATAGCAACAGACGTTCACTGCCTATTAGGTATGCCAAAAACACATTGGCAATTATAAAGGAGATGATAAAAAAGATAAACCATTTTAACCCCTTTTTGCGTATTTTTTCACCGTTCCATGGCATTCTGTCCAGGGATATTTGCTTGCCACGGTCGCCTTCTATGGCGTACTCAATACGGCGAAAGACCATTTCCATAAAGATGGTTTGCGGACAAATCCACCCGCAAAAAATCCTCCCGAAAGCTACCGTAAACAGGGCTATAAAAATCACCCCGATAAGCATGGAGATTACAAAAAGATAAAAGTCCTGTGGCCAAAATGGAAACCCGAATATATTAAACTTGCGTTCCAACACGTTGAACAGCAAAAACTGGTTGCCGTCAATTTTGATAAAAGGCGAGGCTATAAAGAAAACTATGAGGAAATAACTCACATATTTTCTGTATTCATAAAAACGCCCTGCAGGTTTCTTGGGATATACCCATTTTCGTTTGCCTTCTGCATCGAGGGTGTTTATTGAATCGCGAAAGTTTTCCTGGTTTTCCATGGGTTGCTTTAAAGGCTATTGTTCTGCTGAAGAGCTTTCTTCAGTTTCCGGGGTTTCTGGCTCCTGCTCTGCTTCTCCTCCGGTATCTGACTCAGGTAATTCTTCCGACTCATACAGGTCTCCTTCAGCAGCTTTTGCATCAGGCGGATTGGTGCCCTGAAGTGTTTTGATATAACTCGCTACCTGTGCAATTTCAACGGGTCGCAAGTCTGCTTTCCAGGCTATCATTCCTTTTCCGGGACGGCCACCTTCAGATATTACTTCAAAAATATCGGAAATGCCTCCGCCAAGAATCCAGTAATTATCGGTCAGGTTCGGCCCTATACCTCCCCCGCCATCAGCCCTGTGGCATACGGCACAATTATTACTGAACACATTTGCTCCCGCTTCCAGATCGCTTTCTGAGGTGAGCATCTCAACGGTGGAAGCATCCACCAGGTCTTTTGCATTCTTTTTATATTCTTCTACCGCCTTTTCTGCTGCGGCAACTTCTGTGCGGTATTCATCTATTTGGGTAGGACCATCAAAAACGTGGTAATAAAGCATATAGACCACAGCAAATACAATGGTTGCATAAAAACCATAGACCCACCAGGGCGGTAAGTTGTTATCCAGTTCCCTGATGCCGTCATAATTGTGATCCAGAATGATTTCCTCTTCAGTGGCAGCCGCTTTTTCGCCTACCAGCTTAAGGTAGAAAGCGTTGATCCATTCAAAACGCTTTCCTTTGCGCAACGCTTCATCAACGAGATATTTCTCCTGAGCTTTCTGCGGAAGCGTATGAAACAAAATTCGTTGCAATGCCATCACACTTACTTCTATGGCAATCATAAAGATTACAATTCCAATCCAGACAAGCAACAGGGTCGGGTTTTCAATTACGGCCCAGAAGTCTGATGTGCGGGAGACCATTTCTATTAAAAACAGCGCTAAAGCTGCAATAACGAGTATTCTGATAATAGCCGGTGTTTTCATAGTGATGAATTGTTTTCAGCTTCCTCTTCTAAAGGAATGTTACTTACTTGTTCAATGTATTTCTTTTTTGCGGTGAATACCCATAAAAATAAGATGGCAAAAAAGATGAAGAAAATCAGCAACGAGATAATGGGATAGATCTCGATACCGTCTATGGACTCCATATGTCCTTTTATAAATTTTAGCATGGCTTATTGATTTTCAGTGTTGGTTATTTCTTGTTCTTCACCGCCGGAGATCTTGATATCGGTACCCAGTCGTTGCAGGTAGGCGATCATAGCTACCACCTCGCGGTTGCGCATTTCGGTAAATTCAATCCCGTTTTGACGGGCATATTCCTTCTCTGCTTCATAGACTTTTACAAATTCAGGGTCGGCATACAAGCGTTCCTCAATTTCAGTTCCCTGTTCATCCATCCATTCCTGTGCACGGGCGATGTCTTCTTCAGTGTAGGGTGTACCAAGCTTCACCATCACTTCCATTTTCTGTTCTGTTTTAGACTTGTCTAGTTTACTGTTTATTAGCCATTTATAACTCGGCATAATGGAACCGGGTGAAGTACTTTGCGGGTCATAAAAATGATTGAAATGCCAGTTGTCTGAATACTTTCCGCCTACGCGTAAGAGATCAGGACCTGTGCGCTTGCTTCCCCAAAGGAACGGGTGATCGTAAACAAACTCTCCTGCTTTTGCATATTCCCCATAGCGTTCTGTCTCACTTCGGAACGGACGCACCATTTGTGAATGGCAACCCACACAACCTTCCCTGATGTAGAGGTCACGACCTTCCAGTTCGAGCGGTGTATAGGGGTGCACGCTGGTGATGGTGGGGATGTTTGATTTTACCACCAGCGTAGGAACAATCTGCACGATTCCCCCAATAAGAATAGCAACGGTTGCAAGAAGGGTTAGCTGTACCGGTCTTCTTTCCAACCATGAGTGATATCCTTCTCCCTTAACACGGTTTTTAGTAACGCGTTCCAAGGCAGCAGCTTCCGCAAGTTCGTCTGTAACAGGTGTTCCTTGTCTTACGGTTTTAAAGATGTTATAAAGCATAATAAACATCCCGATAATATACATACTTCCACCAATGGCACGCATCCAGTACATCGGCATGATTTCCACAACGGTTTCCATAAAGTTACCATATACCAAAGTTCCGTCAGGATTGAATTGTTTCCACATAGATGCCTGTACAAAACCGGCAACATACATCGGCAACGTATAGATAATAATCCCCAGGGTGCCTATCCAGAAATGGAAGTTGGCAAGGCCCACAGAAAATAATTTTGTTTTGAATATTCTGGGTAACAACCAGTAGATCATACCAAAGGTAAGGAAGCCATTCCACGCAAGTGCTCCCACGTGAACGTGAGCGATAATCCAGTCAGTAAAGTGGGCAATGGCGTTTACGTTTTTCAAAGAGAGCATGGGCCCTTCAAAAGTAGCCATACCATAACCGGTAATGGCGACCACCATAAACTTCAGCGTGGGGTCTGTACGCACTTTATCCCAGGCACCGCGCAAGGTGAGAAGACCATTGATCATCCCTCCCCAGGAAGGCATGATAAGCATTATCGAAAAGGCCACACCAAGGCTTTGTGCCCAGGCGGGCAGGGAGGTATAAAGCAAGTGGTGCGGACCGGCCCATATATATATAAAGATGAGCGACCAGAAGTGGATAATAGACAGTCGGTAGGAATACACCGGTCGGTTTGCCATTTTGGGGACGTAATAATACATAAGTCCCAGAAAGGGCGTGGTGAGGAAAAATGCAACAGCATTGTGCCCATACCACCATTGTACCAAGGCATCCTGAACCCCGGCATAGACCGAGTAACTTTTTAAGGCGTCTACAGGAATTACCAAACTGTTAAAAATATGAAGGACGGCTACCGTGACAAAGGTGGCCAGGTAAAACCAAATCGCAACATACAGGTGACGCTGTCTGCGGCGTAAAATGGTACCAATCATATTGATACCAAATGCGACCCACACCACTGCAATGGCAATATCAATGGGCCATTCCAGTTCGGCATACTCCTTAGAGGAAGTAATGCCCAGAGGCAGTGTAATCGCTGCAGCCACGATGATAAACTGCCAGCCCCAGAAGTTAATTTTACTCAGCCAGTCACTGTACATACGTGCTTTGAGGAGACGCTGCAGGGAGTAATAAATTCCCGCAAACATGGCATTTCCCACAAAAGCAAAGATGACTGCATTGGTATGCAACGGACGTAAACGCCCGTAACTGAGCCACGAGATGCCATCTGTGATGTTTGGGAATAAAAACATTGTTGCAAGCAACAGCCCGACAGACATCCCGATCGTGCCCCAAATGAGTGTTGCATAAATAAACTTCTTTACGATTTTGTTATCGTAATAAAATTGCTGAACTTCCATAGTTAGTGTTCTGATTTATTAATGGTTGATGTATCTGAAGAAGGTATTTTTTCTGATTTTTTACTGTGTGAAGACTCTTTTTTAACAAGTTCATCTTCAAAAAGCATGCGTACTGAGGGTGTATAGGTATCGTCATATTGTCCCTTTCTGAGACTGATGATGAATATTATAAAAAAGACAATGGCTACTACTGTACTGATTATCAGTGTTAAATAAATAACGCTCATGGGTTTTTCTTTGATTTCAAAAGTATAGGGTCTTCGCTTTTCAAAATATGACTTTGGTCATACTTTGAAATTTCCAATAAAATCTATTGAACCATAGTGACTCAACATAAGAAGGTACACACCCTTTTTTTTGGATGGTGTATCGGCATAAAATATATTCAAGAAATGAAATAGTATAAAGACAACTTGCTACCTTTGTGTTCTTGAAAACCGCGGTCGTCATATTAAACTGGAATGGTAAAACCCTTTTGGAAGAATTTCTTCCCGTGTGGTAACACATTCTGAAGCTTTTGCTGACCTATATGTAGTGGATAATGCCTCTACAGACGCATCTGTTTCCTTTATTCAACAAAACTTTCCTCAAGTTAAAATCATTAAAAACAGTTCCAACGGCGGTTATGCCAAAGGGTATAATGAAGGATTGAAACACATCAAAGCAGACCTGTTTGTCTGTCTCAATTCAGATGTTGAAGTAACCCCTAATTGGTTATCGCCGGTCATTGCACAATTTGAAAACTCACCCCAACTTGCTGCAGCACAACCCAAAATAAGGGACTACAGAAATAGGGAATATTTTGAATATGCCGGTGCAGCCGGTGGGTATATAGACCGGTATGGATATCCGTTTTGTCGTGGCCGCATTTTCAATTCCCTTGAAAAAGATACCGGCCAGTATGACGGAATTGAAGACGTATTTTGGGCCAGTGGCGCCTGTTTGTTTGTGAGAAGCGACGCTTTTTGGAAAGCCGGCGGTTTTGATACAGACTATTTTGCCCATCAGGAAGAAATCGACCTTTGCTGGCGGTTGCACAATATGGGTTACAAAACCGTTTGTGTGGGTTCTTCTGTAGTCTACCATCTGGGTGGCGGCACCCTTAAAAACACCAGTCCCAAAAAAACCTTTCTCAATTTCAGAAACTCACTGTTCAACCTTGTTAAAAACACACCGCCTTCACAGCATTTTCAAATTATCTTGACACGTATGCTACTCGATGCCGTGGCAGGAATACAGTTTTTAGTTACATTTAAGTTCCTGCATTTTGTGGCTATTTTAAAAGCACACCTCTCTTTCTACATGCATTTTTCAAGAATGTCTCAAAAAAGTGAAAATTCGCTCAAAAAATCAGGCTTTTTCTACTGTAAATCCATCGTTTTTTCGTATTTTGTGAGAAATATCAAAGCTTTTAACAAGCTCTGAAATGATATATCTAAATATTTGTTAACTTTTTTAGAAATGGCATATAAATTGATAATTTTGATATTAATTAACTCTTAAAAAACAAACCAATAATTATGAAAAAACTGATTGTATTCGGTGGTGTTATTGCACTTCTATTTTCTTCCTGCGTCTCGCAAAAAAAATATGCAGAGCTTGAAGAACAACACAAAAACACTCAAGACATGCTTAACACTACAACTGTAAAATTGAACAGCTGTCTTGAAGAACGCGCTTCATTGCAATCCAAAGCAAATTCGCTGGAAAGTCAGGTTGCTTCTTTAAATGCCACAAACAAGGATTTGATCAGGAGTATTGGTGATTTTACCGACCTGACCAAAAAAGGGGCTGAAAACCTTGAAAAATCCCTTGAAAGTTTGCAAGAAAAAGATTTGACCATACGTAAATTAAACGATGCCGTTACACGCCGTGATTCCGTCAACCTCGCATTGGTACAAAGCCTGAAAGGTGCCTTGGGCAACCTGGATGATACCGATATTGAAATTAGTGTGGAAAAGGGTGTGGTATATGTAAATATTTCAGATAAATTGTTGTTCTCCAGTGGTAGTTATAACATCACCAACAGAGCAAAAGAAGTCTTGGGCAAAGTTGCTACCGTTGTTAAGAGCAAACCTGATTTTGAATTCCTTGTAGAAGGGCATACAGATGATGTGCCTATTAGCAGACCCGGTGTTCAGGACAACTGGGACTTAAGTGTGCTGAGAGCTACAGCTGTCGTAAGAATGCTTCAAAAAGATTTTGGGGTTGATCCTGCACGAATGACAGCCGGTGGTAGAGGTGAATATATTCCTGTTGCAAGCAACGCTGACGCTGAGGGAAGATCTAAAAACAGAAGGACAAGAATTGTTGTATTACCAAAAATTGACCAATTCTATACGATGATTGAAGAAGGTTTAAAAGATCCGGACATCAATTAATCTTAGTCTTTCCATAAAAAATATAAAAAATGCCCCAAAAATCGGGGCATTTTTTATATCACCAAGCTTCCTTTTCCTTCCCGTATCAAAATGGGTTCCCCTGATGTGAGGTCAATAACCGTCGAAGGCACATTGTCACCATAACCACCATCAATGACCAAGTCTACAAGATTACCCCATTTTTCATAAATCAGTTCGGGGTCTGTGGTATATTCAATCACCTCATCTTCATCCCTGATGGACGTTGAGACAATGGGATTGCCCAAGGCACTTACAAGTGCTTTTACTATTTTGTTATCCGGCACGCGGATCCCCACGGTCTTCTTCTTTTTAAACACTGAGGGTAAATTATTATTTCCCTCAAGAATAAATGTATAGGGTCCCGGCAATGCCCGTTTGAGCATTTTAAAGGTAGAAGTATCGATTTGTTTTACATAATCAGATAAGTTACTAAGGCTCTCACAAACAAAAGAAAAGTTTGCCTTTTCCAGTTTCACACCCCTCAATTGAGCCACGCGCTCCAGGGCACGGTTGTTTGTAATATCACATCCCAGGCCATAAACCGTGTCTGTAGGGTAAATGATAACGCCTCCGCCCCGTAACACTTTTACTGCTTCCGCAATGTGTTTTTCACTGGGGTTTTCTTCATAAATCCTGATAAACTTTGCCATAAAGTGCTTTTTTAATACATTTAAAACATAAAAGTAAGTACTTTACGTTTGTAAGAAAAGCATTCCTATGAAAAAATACCTTTTACTCCACATTTTAATAGCCTTTTCATCCTTATTCTTTTTCATTTCCTGCAGTTCAGACGACAGTTCAATTGAGACCATACATGATGATCCCATAGCAGAACTGGAAGCCGAAGAACGGTTTGACGTTTCATACGGACCCAACGCCAAACAAAACTATGACATCTATCTTCCGGCTGGCCGCTCTGATGAAACCACCAAAGTGTTGTTGCTCATTCACGGTGGCGGATGGACCTCCGGTGATAAAAGTGATATGACCGAATTTGTATCCCTTATACAGGACAATTATCCCGATTATGCCATTGTCAACACCAATTATGTGCTTGCCGAATTAGCAATCCCAGCCTTTCCAAATCAGTTTCTGGACATACAAAGCGTAGTCCGCCAAATCACTCTGGAAAGTGAGGAACTTCAAATCAAACCGGAATTTGGTTTTATCGGGGCGAGTGCCGGGGCACATCTGGCATTGATGTATGACTATGTTTATGACACCGATGACCAGGTTAAGTTTGTTGCAGATATTGTAGGTCCTGCAGATTTCACAGACCCTTTTTATGCCAATGACCCTAATTTTGCGATTGCTTTATCAATACTTGTCGATGAAAGTGCTTATCCCGCCGGGAGTAACCTCTCTGAAGCTGTAAGTCCTGTTTATCAGGTTTCTGCAAGCAGTTCTCCTACCCTGCTTTTTTACGGTGACCAGGACCCGCTGGTGCCTTTGAGCAATGGCGAAAGCCTTGAACTCGCCCTTGAAGCAGCAGAGATTGAAAACATTTTTACAGTCTATGAAGGCGGCCACGGTGATAACTGGAGCCTTGAAGACCGGGCAGACCTCGAATTCAAACTCAATACGTATATTGAGACATACCTCCCACTTTAAACATTTAGGTGAACGGTGCTTATATTTGATTTTCTTTTAAACCGAATGATGAAGTCTATTTAAGTATCCAGCACATTCAACTTGGCAAAGCGAAGCAGCAATTTCTTTACGCCCCCGTTCTCAAAGTCTATTTCAGCTTTTTTATCGGCTCCCACACCTTCCAGCTTGATCACCTTACCTTTCCCAAACCTGATGTGTTCCACCACAGCCCCCACATCCAGATGGAGTATTTCTTTGGTATTTGAAGTATCCGTTTTAGAAACAGGTTTCAAACGTCGTAGTTTTTGCAACTGTTCTTCTGAAGGTCCCCGTGGCGGGGTTCCGTTCGTAGGTTTGCGGAGCCGCAGTTTGCTGTGATCAACATCATCAAAGATATCGGCATCAATTAGGGGTTTGTAGCGGTCACTGGTTTTGGGGGTTAAATATTCAAGGTAGTCCTCGTCAATTTCTTCTATAAACCTGCTGGGTTCTGAATCAATCAACTTGCCCCAGCGGTAACGGGTTTGTGCATAGGTGAGGTAGGCTTGTTTCTCAGCACGGGTAAGGGCCACATAAAACAGCCTTCGTTCTTCTTCCAGCTCGGCACGGGTATTCATACTCATACCACTTGGAAAGAGGTCTTCCTCCAAACCTACGATATAAACATAAGGAAACTCCAGTCCTTTTGCCAGGTGAATCGTCATCAAAGCCACACGGTCTTCATCACCTTTATCGTTGTCTAGGTCCGTTGCCAAGGCAACATCTTCAAGGAATTCGGCTAAAGAGCCGGAAGTCTCTGCCAGCTCTTTTTGTTCTTCGACAAAATCACGCAAACCGTTCAATAATTCCTCAATGTTTTCAATACGGGCAATCCCTTCCGGGGTACCGTCTTTTTTAAACTCCTGAACCAGCCCTGTTTTTTTTATCACATGCTCAGCAATTTCAAAAGCATTATAGGTTTCATTCAACACCTGAAAGCTTTTAATCATCGTAACAAAATCCTGCAATTTGTTTTTTGTACCGCTGTTAATTTTTAGGTCAATCTTATCGAGATGCTCCATCACTTCAAAAAGGGACCGGTTGTAATGGTTGGCAGCCACAACAAGTTTGTCTATCGTGGTTCCCCCTATTCCCCGTGCAGGATAATTAATCACACGTTTCAGGGCTTCCTCATCTTTTGGGTTTAAAACCAGTCGCAAATAAGAAAGCACGTCTTTAATCTCTTTTCGCTGATAAAAACTCAATCCCCCGTAAATACGGTACGGAATATCTTTTTTGCGAAGCGCATCCTCCATCGCCCGCGACTGGGCATTGGTGCGGTATAGTATGGCAAAATCACCATTGCGAAGCTGGTGGTTCATCTGGTTCTCAAAAATAGAACTCGCCACAAAACGGCCTTCATCACCATCGGTCATCGACATATTAACCTTGATTTTGGTTCCGGCGTCATTGTGTGTCCAGACCACTTTTTCGAGTTTGGTCTTATTTTTATCGATAACGGAATTGGCCGCTTCAACTATGTTTTTTGTAGAGCGGTAATTTTGCTCCAGGCGAAAGACTTTCACATCGTCATAATCGCGTTGAAAGTTCAGGATGTTGTTGATATTGGCACCGCGAAAGGCATAAATACTCTGCGCATCATCACCCACCACACAAATGTTCTGAAAACGGTCAGAAAGTGCTTTTACTATGAGGTATTGACTATGGTTGGTATCCTGATACTCATCCACAAGGATATAACGGAAGCGGTTTTGGTATTTCGACAGCACTTCCGGAAAACGGGTCAGCAACTCGTTGGTCTTCAGCAACAAATCATCAAAATCCATCGCCCCTGCTTTAAAGCATTTCTCCACATAGGCTTTGTAAATATCGCCCATACGGGGAATTTTGGCCATAGCATCAGCTTCCATCAGCTCCGGGTTGTTGAAATAGGCTTTTACGGTAATGAGGCTGTTTTTGTAAGACGAAATGCGGGAATACACCTGTTTATACTTATATATATCCTTGTCTAGGTTCATTTCTTTAATCACCGCCCTGATAACGCTCTGGGAGTCCTGAGTGTCATAGATCGTGAAATTGGAAGGATAGCCAAGACGCTGGGCTTCTGCCCTGAGGATTTTTGCAAAAACGGAGTGAAATGTACCCATCCACAAATTTTTGGCTTCCCCGGCACCCACGATTTGGGAGATACGCTTTTTCATTTCCCGGGCAGCCTTGTTGGTAAAGGTAAGTGCCAAAATCTGAAAAGCATCTACCCCCTGTTCCATCAAATAGGCAATGCGGTAAGTCAATACACGGGTCTTGCCCGAACCGGCACCGGCAATGACAATCATGGCGCCGTCTTTTTGTAATACGGGAGCCCGCTGAGCCTCGTTTAATTGTTCTAAATATTCCTGCAAAGCAATTGTTTTTAAAGCTGTGAAAATAACCATTCAAGGGGTAATAAACACATGTATTTTTGATAATTTACTAACAAAGTTTCCGGCTGTTGAAATTTTAAATATCTTTAGATTTCATTTTAACTTTCTTATTTTATGAAACATTTTGCCTTCTTCATGCTACTTGCTTTTTCGTTTTCGGCTTCGGCACAAATGGATGCGCAACTTCTTAAAGATATTGAAGCCATCGAACAAGAAGTGATTAATTGGCGCCACTATTTTCACGAAAACCCCGAATTGTCCAACCGTGAATTCAATACCGCCAAAAAAATCGCTGAACACCTCCGGAATCTAGGTCTCGAAGTGGAAACCGAAATTGCCAAAACAGGGGTCGTCGCCATTTTAAAAGGCGATAACCCCGGTAAAGTAGTTGCCCTCAGGGCCGATATCGACGCTCTTCCCGTCACAGAACGCAATGACTTGCCGTTTAAAAGCGAAGTGAAAACCACGTTTCTGGGCACCGAAACCGGGGTGATGCATGCCTGCGGGCACGATACCCACATTGCCATTTTAATGGGTGTGGCCGAAGTGCTCACCAAAAACAAACACTTGCTCAACGGAACCGTAAAGTTTATTTTTCAACCCGCCGAAGAAGGACCGCCACCCGGTGAAGAAGGAGGCGCCAAATTGATGATTAAGGAAGGTTTACTTAAGAATCCTGATGTGGATGTCATTTTTGGCTTGCATATCAATTCATCGACCCCGGTAGGAACCATTCGCTACAAGCCCGGCGGTACTATGGCTGCCGTCGAGCGCTTTGTGATTGACGTAAAAGGCAAAGGTACCCACGGCTCTGCTCCATGGACCGGTGTAGACCCCATTTTGATTTCTGCTAAAATTATCGACGGTCTCCAGACCATCATCAGCCGGGAATCTCCCCTGGTACAAGAGCCTGCCGTCATTACCGTGGGTAAAATTACCGCCGGCACACGCTTTAATATTATTCCAGAAAGTGCAGAAATGATTGGCACGGTGAGAACCCTGGAACCTGATATGCGTGATATGATAATCAAAAGAATGAACGAAATGGTACCCGCCATTGCCAAAGCCTATGGGGGCGATGCATCCATCAGTTTTCAAAACAATACGGGCATAACATACAACGACCTTCAATTAACGGCACAAATGTTACCCACCTTGCAGGTGGTTGCCGGTGAAGAAAATGTCGAACTGGTAAAAGCAACTACCGGGGGTGAGGATTTCTCGTTTTTTCAGGAAGAAGTGCCCGGCTTGTATTTTTTCCTTGGCGGTATGACTCCCGGAAACACAACACCTTACCCCCACCATACCCCGGACTTTATGATTGATGATGAAGGGATGTTGCTTGGGGTGAAAACCTTATCACAACTCACACTGGATTATATGAATGCAGGAAAGTAATCTTTTAAGAAATATCGTAATAACCGGGTGAACAAATACCCACGCCTTAATTAACGTGAGTTCGATTTAAGCTCTTCTCCGTAAAAACCCGAGTCATCCGTGTCATCAGCGTGCTATCATTATACTTGAAAATAGCACGCGGATAACGCTGATT
>JBBDVI010000148.1:0-16999 GCA_040903465.1 Flavobacteriaceae bacterium | reverse complement strand
AACCATATCATATTCGTCTTTTTTTACAGGCGCTACTTTTTCTGAAAGCTCTTTTGCTTTATCATTCAGCTTGACGCCATAAATAAAGTCCGGACCTTTTAAAACAGCGGCATCATCAAAATAAATGAAATCTGCTGTTATTTCCTGTGTGTCATCTTGTGATGATTCTTCATTGTTTTTACAACTACTTAAAACTAAAAAGCTAATAAGCAAAACAAAAACTTTTTTCATTGGTTATAATTTGTTGGTTAATAATTATCCTACTGAGCCTTCCAGGCTAATTTCCAATAATTTTTGAGCTTCAACGGCAAACTCCATCGGGAGCTTGTTAAGTACTTCTTTGCTAAAACCATTTACAATAAGAGCGATGGCTTTTTCAGTGTCAATACCACGTTGATTGCAATAGAAAATCTGGTCTTCACCAATTTTTGAGGTGGTGGCCTCGTGTTCTATTTTTGCGGTCTTATTCTTTGCTTCTATATAAGGGAATGTGTGTGCTCCACACTTGTTTCCCATCAATAAGGAGTCACATTGTGAAAAGTTGCGGGCGTTTTCTGCACGCGGACTTATTTGCACCAAACCTCTGTATGAGTTTTGTGAATTTCCTGCTGAAATCCCTTTGGAAATAATGGTGCTTCGGGTGTTTTTCCCAAGGTGAATCATTTTGGTTCCGGTATCTGCTTGCTGGTAATTGTTGGTTACGGCAATGGAGTAAAATTCGCCTATTGAATTATCACCTTTTAAGATACAGCTGGGATATTTCCAGGTGACAGCGCTTCCGGTTTCTACCTGTGTCCAGGAGATTTTGGCGTTTTTCTCGCAAAGCCCTCGTTTGGTCACAAAATTGTAAACGCCCCCTTTTCCTTCTTTGTTTCCGGGATACCAGTTTTGAACGGTGGAGTACTTAATTTCGGCATTGTCAAGGGCAATTAATTCTACAACAGCTGCGTGCAACTGGTTTTCGTCACGTGAAGGTGCTGTACAGCCTTCCAGATAACTCACATAACTGCCTTCGTCTGCAATCACCAATGTGCGTTCAAACTGACCTGTTCCCGCCTGATTGATTCTAAAATAAGTGGAAAGTTCCATTGGGCATCTCACGCCTTTGGGTATATAACAGAACGAGCCGTCACTAAAAACCGCAGAGTTCAAAGCGGCATAAAAATTATCGCGTTGCGGAACTACCGTGCCCAGATATTTTTTTACAAGTTCAGGATGCTCTTTTATCGCTTCAGAAATGGAACAGAAAATGATTCCTTTTTCGGCAAGCGTCTTTTTAAACGTTGTCGCTACAGAAACGGAATCCATAACAATATCAACAGCGACACCGGCAAGCACCTTTTGCTCGTCCAGTGAAATGCCCAGTCTTTTGAATGTGTCCAAAAGTTCAGGATCTACTTCATCCAGGCTGTCGTATTTTGGTTTTTTAGTGGGCGCTGAGTAATAAGAGATAGCTTGAAAATCGGGTTTTTGGTAATGCACATTGGCCCAAGCGGGCTCAACCATTTCTTTCCAGTACCGAAAAGCTTCCAGACGCCAGGCAGTCATCCAGTCTGGTTCTTCTTTCTTCTTTGAAATGGCAATGACAATCTCTTCATTGAGTCCCACAGGAAAAGTGTCAGACTGTATGTCTGTATAGAAACCATACTTGTATTCTTTGGTTTCAAGCTCTTTTTGTAAATCGTCCTCTGTATATTTACTCATAATTTGTTTTCATTTGATTTGAAATAAAAGCTTTTGGGCAGAATTCAGCTAAAGCGAAAAGCTCTCTCCGCAGCCACAAGTTCTATTGGCATTGGGGTTATTAAAGACAAACCCTTTTCCATTCAGGCCGCCGCTGTATTCCAAAACGGTGCCCACCAGATATAAAAAGCTTTTTTTGTCAACTACTATTTTCACTGCATTGTCTTCAAACATTTTATCGTCCTCAAGCATTTTATTATCAAAATTCAACTCATAAGACAAACCGGAACATCCACCGCTCTTGACGCCCACTCTTACATAGTCGTTTGAGATGTTAAAGCCTTCTTCAGCCATAAGCTGAGAAATCTTGGATTTAGCAGTTTCATTTACTTTTATCATCTTAAGTAGATTAGGTCTAAATAATGTGGCAAAGATACAATTTTTCCGGCGGCAAACAGTGTTAGATTCATTATAAAATTAGATAGGCTTATTGCTTTTTGTGATGGTCATTAAACTTTTTTTGGCAGTCATATTCTATTGAGAACTATAATTTTGTAACTTGTTTGCAAATTAGTAAGCTTTTTTACTAATCCCAGTACTAATGAAAATCACAATAAATTCCGCCCAGCCTATATACATTGTAATTATTTTATATTAATGTATTTCCCCACTCATTTGGCGGACTCACTTTATTAGCACAAACAACTTCTATCCCGGATCCAAATTTTGAACAAGCCTTGATTGATCTGGGTATTGACAGTGATGGAATTATTAATGGGCAAGTGCTGACTTCTGATATTGTAAATGTTCTTACTCTGGATGTAAGTGCTAAAGGAATTAATGACTTAACCGGGATTGAAGGTTTTGCTGCTTTAGAGGATTTAAATGTAAGGCTAAACCAACTCACAACCATCAATGTGTCAAATAATACCTCATTAAAAAAGCTTGATTGCTGGGGTAACAATAATCTTTCATTTCTTGATTTGACAAACAATACTTTTTTAGAAGTACTAATTGCACGGGCAACCCTCCTTTCAACATTAAACTTATCCAACAATACTTCTTTAAAATCACTAAACTGTTCGTTTTGTCCGCTTGCCTCCCTAGACTTGAGCAACAATACTGATTTGGAATATTTAGAAATTGCAGACACATCCATATCAAGTATAGATTTATCTAATAATACGGCGCTAACCTTTTTAAACTGTAATGGCACTAATTCATTATTGTCATTGGACTTGTCCAACAACCTCCAGTTGGAATATCTTGGTATTATTGGAGCATGGCTAGATGAAATTGACCTCAAAAATAACACAGCATTAAAAACCCTTTACGCTTCCGGCAATTTTCTTATAAACATTGACCTGTCCAGCAATATTAACTTAGAGTTTCTGGAAATTACAGACAATTTATTAGAGGGACTTGATTTGACCAATAACCCCCTCCTCAAAGAGCTATATTGTGGCAATCCAGGGCAAATTCCGGCAAATGAAATTACATCTTTGGATCTGAGCAACAACCCCAATTTGGAAATTTTACATGCCGAAAACTTGTATTCCTTAACTTCTTTAAACCTGAAAAACGGAAATAATATTATTTTAACAGAAGTATACATTGATTGTTTGTTTGAAGGGTACCCGTGTTTGCTACCTTTAAACTGTGTGGAGGTCGATAACGAAGTGGCCGCTAATAACAACCACTTTCCTTATATCGCGTGGTACATAGATGCTAGTTTTGTTTATTCTGAAGACTGCTCGCTCAGCAGTCCTGCTTTTGAAAAGTTAACTTCTTTTTTTGTTTATCCTAACCCGGTAAATGAGTCGCTAAGCATTTATACCACTTTTTGCAATTCTTGTAAGGTTAAAATTTTTAGTCCAAAAGGTAAATTGCTTTACAATGAAATTTTAAAGGCATCACAAGATAAAATTGATGTAAAACAGCTAAGCAATGGGATGTACTTTATAGTAGTAGAAAATGAAGTGGGGATAAAACAAACCGAGAAGTTTGTGAAAAAATAAGTTAACTATTTAATCCGGCGTCTGAAAACTAGGGTTATTGATAAAGCCGGGGTCTGAAAGGGAAAGTAAAAAGGCTTTCAAAGCTGCTTTATCTTCTTCTGAGAGTTGCACGCCTCCCTGGGCAACTGCTTTCATAAGCGGGTCAATGGTTTCAGAGAACACGAGCCCTTCGCTATAGTGATTAATTACTTCATCGAGGGTTTCAAACCTGCCATCGTGCATATATGGCGAAGTGTAGAGCAGGTTGCGCAGGGAAGGCGCTTTAAACTTGCCGTTGTCACGTGGGTCGCCGGTAACGGCCCCTAAACCCAGATCATCAAACATTTCCTCAAGACCGTTGTTGTGAAACGTGTTGTCTGTCCATAGAGGATTAAAAAAATTTCCGTGGCAGTGGAAACAATCTCCCCTGTCTTCATCCATAAAAACATTAAAACCGTTGAGTTCTTGCGGTGTCAGGATTTCTTCGCCCAAAACGTGATGGTCAAAACGTGAACCGGCCGAAATGAGTGTTCTTAAAAATTGTGCAATGGCTTTTGTTACCCAAACAGAGTCAATACTTGAAGTTCCAAAAGCATCCCTGAAAAGCCCGGGATACTGTGTGTGATTTTGTAAACTTGCCACGGCATTGGGCCAGGTATTGTTCATCTCGATGGGGTTTGTAACCGGCTCAAATATTTGTTCTTCCAGAGTGGTGGCACTTCCATCCCAATTGAAACTTTCAGCATAATTCCACGCTAGGTTTTGTAAGGGCATGGAGTTTCTGAAGCCGGCAGTGCCATCAATGCCCACGCTGAATTTTCTGGGGTCTGAAAATGCATTTTGAGGGCGGTGGCAATCGGCACAGGCTTGAGTTCCGTTTCCTGAGAGGACAGGGTCAAAGAAGAGTTTTCTTCCTAAGGCAACTCCTTCAACGGTTTGTGGGTTTTCAACTGAAGTTACGGGAGCAATAAGGTATTGGGAAAATATTTCAGGGACTTTTAGTTCCATTGGTGTAGCCACATACGTATCACTATCATCACCTGAGCAGGAAATGAAAAAAATGACTGAAAGCAAACCATATATCGTTTTCTTAATCAAAAAGTATTATTCAACCGAAGCACTGAAAACTGTTGCTGCGTTTTCTTGCATTAGTTTTTGTGCTTCATAATTAGGCATTAAGTTGGTACTATACACGTTAAAATCCCAAGTGTTTGGGTTTGTAAACCATTCAGCAATGTCCATTTTGATTTCTATTACGTCACCGTTTTCAATCAGAAGGGAGTTGGTAAGATCAACTTGAACAAAATTTTGTTCAAAATCACCTTCACTAACCCTTGCGGTCCCATTGTGGAAATTAAAGGGAGCGGGGTCTGTATTTACGTTATAGTTCCCGTCCATTTGCAGAAAATGGTAACCGCCACCCAGTGTTAAAGGCCAGTTCCAGGATACTGAGTTTAAATCCGGATAGGCACCATCAGTATTGTTTTCTTCATTAAATCCATAAACAAAGGAAAGTGTGTATGTTCCTTCCGGGACACTTGCGTTTGTGTTCAATAATAAGGTTGTTGCATTAGAAACGTCTGTCAAATGATATTCACCAATAGGGAACATTTCACCAGCGCTATTTTTTAAAACCATTTTTGATATTAAATACCGCAACCGCGAAATGGTAAGTTCATGCCCCATTTCATTTGTGTAAACAGTAGCTGATATATCTGAGTCTGTAAAAGGTGTGTTGTCAAATGTTTGGGAAAATTTTAAACTGACCGCTACTTCTGCCGGGGTATTGTCATCATCATTCCCACAGGCACCCACCAAAAACGAAAGCATGAGTATAAATAGCAGGTTTTTCATAGCGTTCAATTTTTTTTAAGTTTTATTATTAAAACGTCTTTTGAACCTTGATTATTGGATACATCAAAATCAGTACTTTCTGTGCTTCCTGCCAAGATTATATTTCCTGTGGATGATAACAGGCTTGAATTTCCAAAATCAAGAGCACTACCACCATAGTTTTTTTCAAAGATTATATCGCCGGTAGGCTCTGTAATAACTAACCAGAAATCACTTTGTCCATAATTGGTGGAGACATCCTGATCGGCACTTCGGGAAGAACCGAAAAGCAAGAGGTTTCCATCGGGCATTTCTGAAATTGAGCGACCTGTATCAAATTCGGCTCCGCCAAAAGTTTTTTGCCAGAGCAAATCTCCAGCATCATTGATTTTAATAAGCCAGGCATCAGCATTTCCTTTGTGGTTGCTAACGTCCTGATCTGAACTGCGGGTGTCACCGATTATCAGATAGTTCCCATCATTTGTTTTACTTATTGCATATGCAATTTCGATGGATGAGCCCCCATAATTTTTTTGCCACAGCAAGTTACCTTGATTATCAATTCTAACCGCCCAAAAGTCATAACTTCCTTTTGGGTTTGTTATGTCAAAATCTTCACTTTCACTATTTCCCACCATCAAAAACCCGCCATCTTCGGTTTGGATAACGTCATAACTTCTGTCATTGTTTGTGCCCCCATAATACTGATTCCATTGTTCATTTCCGGAAGCGTCCGTTTTAATTCCCCAGAATTCACCAACACCGTGCCTGTTGCCTGATTTTTCTGTTTCCGGTTGCTGAGCAACTTGCCGGCCTTCAAAATCTAAAAACCCGGTGAGAAAATAACCACCATCCTGGGTTTGAATCACAGATTGTCCTTGGTCATTTCCATTGAAGCCATATGTTTTTTCCCACATAATAGTTCCCGAAGCATCCAGTTTTAGGAGCCAATAATCATAAAAGCCGTTGTTATGGGATACATCTCCGTCAATGCTTCTGGTAAATCCGGAAATGGCAAAGCCTCCATCATTTGTGTTGATGAGCTTTGTAGCCCTGTCATCAAGAGAGCCTCCATAAGTTTTGCTCCACAGGATTTCTCCTTCGGCATTTAGTTTTAGGAGCCAAATATCAGCATCAGTTGCCGTTTTGTCAACAATATCCCCGTCATTGCTTAGCGTAAAACCTGCTATTGCGAGGCCACCATCAGGTGTTTCAACCATGGATATTGCATCGTCTTCACGGCTTCCACCGAAAGTTTTTGCCCATTCAATTTCGCCCGTAAATTGCGCAGGGGGATTGTCATCAATGACAATGCCTGTGTCATCATCACTTTTACAAGCCAGAAAAGATGTAAAAACGAGAGAAATTAAAAGAAGCTTTGGATGTAGCTTGTCAGGAAACACAGTTATTTTTTTAGAAATTTTTTAATGGTTGTTTCGTTTATCAATATATAATACATTCCGTCTAAAAGTCTGGAAACATCAATGGTCTTTTTAAAAGCATTCATATTGTTGAACGCTATGATTTTTTGTCCCATGGTATTGTAAATTTGGATGGAAGAAATCTCAGAACTTCCTCCATTTACAGATAGATAGTTGGTTGCAGGATTAGGAAAAAGGGAGATTTCAGCTTTCTGAACTTCTTCTGCTGAAAGAAAATTAGGGTCTTTAACAAGGAAAAAACCGTTTTCTGTGTCGCTGATTACAATATTTCCACTGGCAAAATAAGGATATAAACTCCACGCACCATCAAAACTGGCAGCGTTATTGCTTGGGTTTGTGTCAAAAAAGCCGGTTTCGGACATATTTTGGTTTGTAATATCTGATATGTCAATAACCCGCATACCGGCAGAATAATTTGCCAAATAATAGTTATTCCCCATCACATAACCATTGTGGTCCACAGCTTCTGTAGGACCTGTATAATCAAATAATTGCACGGGGTTGTCTAAATCTGTAAAGTCAAATATGACCGTTCGCGTGTTGAAGCCAAAACTGAACTCATCAGCTTCATCTCCCAAAAGAAAATAAGCATGGTCTTCTGTGAGCCACCCTTGATGGGTGTATCCAATATTTGTGTAACTCGCTGAGCTTATAAACTGCACGTTTGATTTGTCGGTTACATCTAGGATAACCACTTCATTTGCATTGCTTCCTATATAAAGTTCTTTGCCAAAATGATCACTGTCAGGGCCTGTATAATCGACAACCTGTGCATCGTGGGTATAATTATTCACACCATACCCAGAGACAAATACAGGATTTAAGGGGTCTTGTATGTTTACAATATGGGGTCCTCCATTAAAAGTCTGGGTACCCACGGCATATGCATAGCCGTTTTGCTCATTGATGACAATGTTGTGAGCACTGCCAAAACCGTTATAATGTGCGTCAACGGTAAAAGTTTCAGGGGGGTTGTTGACATTGCGCAGCCGGGTTAAATCAAAAACCTGCATACCATGATTAGAAGCTTCACTTACAATAAAAGCATGGTTTGCATAAACTTTTATGTCCCTCCAAGTACTGTTGTCTGTTTGAGTGGGTAATTTTCCTAAATAGATAGGGTTAACAGGGTCTGAAATATCAATAAAAGCCGTTCCGTTTCTAAGGCCCATAAGGGCATATTCATTTCCGTTAAGGGGATCTGTCCAGCCCCAGGAATCATTTCCTGAAGAGGCGTTTAAAAAAGCAAGGTCAAAATGTGCCTGTAAATCATATCCCTCGCATGGGAATGCTCCGGCAAAACCATTGACACATGGTACCTGAGAAAAAGCAATAAAAGGAACTATAAAAACTAAATAAAGTAATTGTTTTTTCATAAAGGAAAGGTATTAGCATAAAAGACCAACAATACTACGATTTTTTTATAATTTTTACAGCGCCGGTGATGTTAAAAGACTTCATGGATTCTCAATTTTAATAACACATTAACTATTTGGCTCTCATACGGAAGGCTGTTCTTTAAAATAAGTTTATTTTTGTAAAAAGTTTAAAAAGTTATGGGTTTAGAGAAGAAGGAAATAAATAGAGACATTGCATCCCTGGGTGAATTTGGACTTATTGATCACCTTACAAAAGATTTTGATATAAAACATATTTCAACAAAACACGGTATTGGAGACGATGCAGCTGTTGTTTTTGAAAAGGAAAAACACATGGTTGTCACCACAGATTTGTTGATAGAAGGTGTTCACTTTGATTTGAGTTATATGCCTTTAAAACATTTGGGTTATAAAGCAGTAATCGTAAACTTGTCTGATGTGTATGCAATGAATGCTGAAGCCACACAAATTACAGTTTCCATAGCAATTTCCAATCGATTTCCGCTAGAAGCCGTTGATGAATTTTATGCCGGAATCAAAACGGCGGCAAAACTTTACAACATTGATGTTGTGGGAGGCGATACCACCTCTTCTACACGCGGTTTGATTATAAGTATTACGGCTTTGGGCTTTGCCAAAAAAGAAGAATTGACCTATCGCAGCGGTGCCAAAGAAAATGATTTGCTTGTTGTGACGGGAGATTTGGGAGGTGCTTATTTGGGGTTACAAGTTTTGGAAAGGGAAAAACAAGTCTTCAAAGTGAACCCAAACAATCAACCGGATCTAAGTCCATATACATATCTTATTGAACGCCAACTCAAGCCTGAAGCCAGAAAAGATATTAAAAAGCTACTTGCAGACCTTGATGTAAAACCCACATCCATGATTGACATCAGTGACGGTCTGTCTTCTGAAACCATTCATTTATGCAAAAAATCAAGCGTGGGGTGTAATTTATATGAAGAAAAAATTCCACTTGATCCACAGGTGATTTCAACTTGTGAAGAGTTTAAGTTGGACAGCACCACCGTTGCATTGAGCGGAGGCGAAGACTATGAGTTACTTTTTACCATTACAACTGAAGATTTTCCTAAAATTAAGGCAAATCCGCATTTGACCGTTATAGGTCATATGACTAAAGAAAACGAGGGAATGCATTTGATAACTAGGGCAAATACTAAAATACCTTTAAAAGCGAGGGGCTGGAATTCTTTTCAGGAAGCTTCTGAATAAGTTGCACGCCTCATTTTTTTCTGAATGAATCCCGAAAGACACGCATTGATGTCTCTCATTTTTGGAGTTAAAATTTCTAAATAACCCTGAACATTTTCAGTAACTTCTTCACCACAACAGGTGCATTTGTATTCTGAAATGTTGTCTGTAATTTTTTGGGTTTCTTTGTAATTATGGCCAAAAGTAGCACACATAATTTTTCCGAGTGATGAGGTTGCTTTGGGGGTAGCGTTGTGCATAGTCGGATTGTTTTTAGATTAGTTAACATAAACGTACGACAAAATGCTATAAAAAACGACAAAGTGTATATTTTATTCGATGAAATGCACAAAATTTAACATTTCACTTTTGTTTTCAATTGTACTCATATGACCTCCGTCCAAACTGATAAAGACACAACCGCATTTTTTAGCTAATTTTTTTTGTTCTTCAAAAGGCATAATGGGGTCGTGAATACCAGAAATTATATATTTTGGTTTGGAAAATTCAGCCAGAATTAAAGTGCGGTCTTTTCTTATTTTCATTCCCTCAAGCGTGGCAATGATTCCCTGTACAGGCATCGCAAGGGCTTCTTTTTTCAGTTGTGTAATCTCAATTTTAAAGCGGTTTCGGTTTTTTTCCGCAAAAAGATTGGTTATTGCCATACTCAAAAACCCTTTTTTGTTTTGCTTCACCAGTTCAATTGCACGATCCCTGTTGTTTTTTCGCTCTAAAGAATCTTGTTTTGAAGTTGAATTCAAGAGGACTAGTTTTTCAATTATTTCAGGATATTTTTCGGCGAAAGCCAAAGCAACATAGCCTCCCATGGAATGACCAATAAATGTAGCGCTCACAATATTTTCTTTTGAAAGCACTTCGTTTACAACTTCTGCCATCATTTCCATGGTGTGCACATAACCAATAGAGGCACTTTTCCCATGACCGGGCAAATCTATTGCAAGAGTGGTTTGTTGTTGTACCAAAGTATCTAAAAAAGCATCCCACATTGATGAATTTTCAAGAAAACCATGCAACAAAATGACAGCTTTTCCGGTACCGTTTCGGGTATAAAATATTTTTGATTCTTTGAAATTTAATATCATTTCAAAATTCTTTATTGCAAAGGTAATTGCAGTATACGAATAAAACTAAAGAAATTTTTATCCCCGGCTTTGCCTTGTTTGCCCTGTTTTTTGGAGCCGGGGATTTGATATTGCCACCTTTTTTAGGTTTTCAATCAGGTACTGCCCGGGGTTGGGTTGCTTTGGGTTTTGTTATTTCTGCAGTGGCCATTCTGTTGCTCGGGTGTTTTGAAATACTTTTAACCTTCATCAGAGCTTTCAGTTTCTTCTTCCCAATTTTCAGGGATGTTTTTTTTGTCTTCGCCTAGGTGAAATGCCCTTGTAATATTAAACCCTAAATGAATATCGCCTTTAAAAAAATCATCCGTAGTTTCTGTAATAAACGATTTTTCAATCATAGTGATGGCATTGGAAACCATCAATTGGAAAACGTGTCCGCCGGTTTCAATATCTACCCCAATGGCAAAGGAATTCTTTGTGTTTATGGATTTCAATGGGTTAATGGTGTAAAAATATTCCATATTTATGGACATTCTTTTGGTTAGTTTATGTCTGAATCCGCTACCAATAGCAAAAATATCGTGGGGGTCTTCTTCAATTTTTACTGAGTTTCTGTGTATATATGTTGGAGTGATCTGAAATGAGAAAGATTCACTAAATTTTCTTGCAATAAAAATCTGGGAGGTGTAAAATATGCGGTCTGTAAATTCTGGTTTGTTTTCCGGTTCATAATCTTTTAAGGTTTTTATGGCAATGCTTCCAAAAAGTGACATACTTATGGGAAATGGTTTTTCACCATACCGTTGCTTTAAGAGTTTGTATTTGGCAAAGCCGTCATAGGTTTTATCAAATGAACTTCTTCCCAGACCCAGCATTAGGTCATCTGTGAGGCCATACTCCAGGGCAAAGCGAATATTGGATTCATCCAGGCCAAAGAGTTCGTCAATACCGTTGTTGATCTTTCCAAACCGGTGAGATATCAGGAATTCCAGGATACCTTTTGTTCTGTTTTCAATAGAATGCCCGTTTATGATTCTTGTTCCTTTAAATGTACCGGTGACATAATGGGTTTGTGCCGGGGTTTCCTGTTCCAGTATCTCCATTAAGTCCTGTGCTTGAGAAATAATTTGGAAGCAAATCAAGAATAAAACGGTTAAAAGCTGCTTTGCCATGAATTTGATTATTTATAGGGTTGATGAATAAAGCGAAAGGAAACTTCAACTTCTTTGGCAATATTCCTGCGAACAATTGCCGGAATCTTGATATTGAAATCTGCAACGGTAACCATGAATTTTCCTTGTAGGATTAATTGATCATTTTCTTTGGTGACTTTACTTTCAATGATCATGGGCTTCGTTACGTCTTTGATTGTAAGCTCTCCTTTTATTTCGGCTATTGACACCTCGCCGCTAAGGATATCATCCAGATTTATTATTTTACCTGAAAAACCTGCTTTTGGGTATTTGTTTGATTCAACATAGTTTTCATTAAAATGTTCTTGCATCAGTGCTTTTTCAAATGCAAAAGACTTCATCAATATGGAGATTGCAATTTCACCCGTAGTAAGGTCCACGATGCTTAAAACCTGATTGTTACCTGCCTTTATATCTTCAACAGGAGTGGTGGAATAAAAAGCAACATACCCTTGCCTTGTGATGAGTCTTTCCTGTGAGAAAACAGAAAAAACACTCATTGTGAAAATTAGAATAAAATGAAGAGTTGTGTGCATTCTTTTTTAATTTACAATAACAGCCCTAACGATGATGACATCAAATAAAAAACCGGTACAGATTCCTTTTATGGTAATCTTCTGACCAGTTGCCAGACCAAAGGTCTTTTTATTTTCTGAAGGCTCCATTGTACAAATAATGTTTTTTGTTGAACTTTCTGAACTTAAAGTAATAACAGTGTTTCCATCTGTTGTGTTGATGTCTTTTATCTGACCTTCAATTTGTACAATTTGATCTAAGTATTTTTTATTGGCTTCAGCTTCATTTTGGCTAAAATCATTTATGATTTCTTTTGCGCTTACTTCATAATCAGGCTTGCTTGCAAGTACATCAGTATGGGGTTTGTTATAGAGCTTTACAGAAACTATAATTACTGTTAAAACGCCTATTAATATAATGATTCCTGAAGTGTAAATAACTTTTTTCATCTTCTTTTATCAAAATGAATAAAACAACTTGAGTTTTCCTTTTAGGTATATATATATTGTTTAACAGTCTAAATTCTCCCACTATTTTTTTCGCGAAGTTATTGTTTTGACAGGTTGAAAATCAACCTGTCAAAACAAATACCTTGCTTGAACAATTTTTTCAAGGATAAGTGTGGTTAATCAGTGTGAAAAAATATTATTTTTTCAGTATTTTGACTACGCCAGAATTGTTGTCAGCATCAATCACTTTTAAGAAATAGGTGCCATATTTTAAAAGTGATATATTGATTTCTGCTGCATTTTTGTTTATTTCCTGACGGATAACCCTTTGACCAAGAACGTTGTGGACCGTTGCGCTTTTGATAGTATTCTGTGTTTTCAGATATATGATGCCAGAAGTTGGGTTTGGATAATATTCAAATCCTATCAAAGTGTTATTGTTAACGCCAAGGGTTTCGGTGGTAAATGTCAAGGGACCTGCAAGATCACTTTCTAAACCGATATCACAGAGGGTAACCACATAGAAATCATATACGGTATTTTCTGTTAAGCCGGTTGCTTGTGCCATAGTTATGCCGGTTGCAACGTTGCCGTCAGTGACAGGGATATCAGTTAAAGGATCATCACCGCTATTAAAAACAGCCCAGTTATAACCATTGGTTTCAGTAGCAGATGCGGTCCAAGAAATATCTGCTGTGGTAGTTGTTATATCAACATCTGTTAGGTTAGTTGGGGAATCACAAATTTCTTGATCAGTTTGAATGTTTAGTGATGCACTCCAAGTACTTTCACCGTTAGCACCACAATCAGTCTTTACATAAGCCTGATACATGGTGTCTGCCATTAATCCGGTTGCTTGAGCCGTTGTCACTCCTGTTGCAACGTTTCCACTCGCAACCGGGGTGTCAATATCGGGGTCGTCACCCATATTCATTACTACCCAGCTATAACCATTGGTTTCGGTAGCAGATGCGGTCCAGGAAATATCTGCTGTGGTTTGGGTTACATCGTCTAGGGTAAGATTGGTTGGGGGGTCACAGGTAGCTGATACTGTAATTGTACCGTCCATAGTGCCCGGATGGAAGCCACACCCATAGTCAAAGACAACAGGGTTGTTAAAAGTAAATGAATAGGTGTCTCCCAAATTCATGGTTCCGCTGCCAAAGCCTGCAGGAGCATCAGGATCGCTACTAACTACATTATGCAAGGCGCCCTCAACATTTGTCCATACAATCTCATCTCCAACATCAATGGTAATAGTGGCATTTGAGCCAACACTTAGTTCCCAATCAATAAAATGTGTTGTTTGTGCGGTTAACGAAAAACAACACCATAGAAAAATTCCAAATAGAAGTACTTTTGTTTTCATATTTTCTGTTTTAATAGTTATACATTGTTTAATAGGGTTTATTATGGTTTTCTTAAAATGGAAAAAAATTAATTTTCTTAACATAGTATTACTGTGATAGTTCCAAACATTGTTGCAGGATGTACAGAACAACGATACTCAAAAACGGTTTCTTCTGTAAAGGTAAATTCATAGATCATACCACCCCCAGTCAAAATTTCGCTGCCAAAATCTTCGGGGGCATTAGCATCATCACTTACCACGTTATGAGGCATGTCATCTTCCCCCCAAATCCACCTAACAGTATCTCCCGGAGCTATGGTCAAACTGGCATCTGGTCCGTTAACGCCCACTTCCCATACAATTTCGTGAACTACAGGCTCTTCATTGCACGGGGTTTCCTCTATTCCTTCCACATTACGGGTACAAGAATTAAAAAGCATGATCAACAGAAAAGGTATTGCCAGATGTTTCATTTTTGATTATTTACTTGATTCAAGATTACTTTTTATGCCTTTAACAAAGTATAGAAAAGTTTAAAAATCAATGGGAAAGCTGCTTTCATGAGAATATTTGTTTTAGATTTGATTATATCAAAGAGATGAATTTTAAGTGAGTTTTTCACGCTAAATATTAACGAATGGGAAAAAAACAGGCCTAAAAAGGAAAAAAAGCATTTAAAAAGTTTCTACCAATTTATGAAAAAAGATCAGATTTACCTTTTTACGTTTCTTGGCCTTACCATAATTACTTTTATTGTGAGCTATTTTGGTATGCGCTATCTTTTGGAAGTGTCGACAAATCATTTTTTACGTACTCAAATAGAATCAAGTAAGCGGGAGGCCAGAGAAATTTCAAATCTTGTTCAGTTTCAAATAGACAGTGGATTGCCTAAGGAAATAGTTGTAAATAATTTACAAAAAAGCATTGAAAACACAAATACTGATTCCGGGTATGTTAGTATGTTCGACTGGTCTGGGTTTCAAATTTGTCATCCCATCCCCGAAAAAATAGGGAGACAGATTTTGCCCGATGAAACCATTGAACAGCCACCGGTATATAGTGAATTGAACTCAAATGAATTCTATGAATTATTAAAAAATAAGAAAAGAAATCAAGAAATTAAAGATATTTCAGATGAGGAAGGAGCCTCCGAGGTTATTTATCTTTACCCGGTTAAAAATACAGATTGGATTGTTGCAGCTCATGCAAATATTGGGCACCTTGATGAACAAATGCAACGATTGAATATGAATTTTATAATCGTCTATACTATTTCCGGTATTTTAATTGTCATTATGTCTGTATTTATGGTGCGACTTATCAACATGCGCTATGAAAAATTATTAGAAAAGCAAAATGAAGGCCTTTCTAAAGAGGTTTTAAACCTTTCGCGACTCAATAATGACTTACTTGCTTATAAGGAAAAGAAGGTAAAAACTGTTGATGAATTTACGGAAAAAAGTGAGCTTAACGCTACCGCTAAAAAAAGAATTTTGACTTACCTAAAAGATGAAATTGTTTCAGTGGACACAAATGATATTGCATTTATGTACACTGAAAACACCAATACTTATATCTGTTGTCTTGACGGAAAAATCTATAACTATGGAAACAGTCTTGAAGAGTTGTATACAGATTTGGATAAAACCTATTTTTTCAGGGCAAACCGGCAGTTCATACTCTCAATCAAAGCCATTACCAAAATTTACAAATATGGAAACAACCAATTAAAAATTGAAGTCAGACCTAAATCTCCTGTAAGCATCATAGTGAGTAAAAATAAAGCTTCAGAGTTTAAGCGCTGGCTTAGTATATAAAAAGAGTTTACTTAGCATTCATCAGTTCCTCAATCTCGTCTGCTTCGATCGGGATGTTGCGCATCAGGTTAAAAGGCGATCCTTTTTCTTGCACAACCACATCATCTTCCAGACGGATACCAAACCCTTCTTGAGGGATATAAATTCCAGGCTCAACAGTAAAGACCATATTGGGTTTTATGGGTTCCCAAAGAATGCCGTAGTCGTGCGTATCCAGACCAATGTGGTGAGAGGTGCCGTGCATAAAATATTTTTTGTAAGCCGGCCAGTCGGGGTTTTCGTTTTGAACATCAGCTTTGTCCAAAAGTCCCAAACCGATTAATTCTGAAGTCATTATTTTACCCACCTCCACGTGGTATTCTTTCCAAAGTGCCCCGGGAACCAACAATTTTGTCGCATCATTTTTTACACGGTTCACAGCATTGTACACTTCTTTTTGTCGCTTAGTGAACTTTCCCGAAACGGGAATTGTACGGCTCATATCGCTGGAATAATTAGCATACTCGGCACCCACGTCCAGTAAAATCAAATCACCGGCTTTACATTCCTGATTGTTTTCAATATAGTGCAATACATTGGCGTTGTTGCCGCTGGCAATAATAGGCGTATAGGCAAAACCACTCGAGCAGTTATTCAGAAATTCGTGCATAAACTCAGCTACCATATTGTATTCCATCACACCGGGCTTTACAAATTTCAATATTCTGCGGAAGCCTTTTTCGGTAATATCACAGGCATTTTGCATCAGCTCAAGTTCGATGGGGTCTTTTATGCTGCGCAGTCGTTGCAGGATGGGATTGCTTTTAGCCCACTGGTGAGCAGGAAATTTTTCTTTTGTTTTTTTAATAAAACGGTCTTCTCGGGTTTGGGTCTCTACAGCCTGACGGTAGTGTTCATTGGTGTTAAAGTAAATGGTCTCCGTCTGGGTCATGAGTTCAAAAAACACTTTGTCAAATTCCTGAAGCCAATAGACGGTTTTAATGCCGCTTACTTCAAAAGCACGATCTTTGGTGAGTTTTTCACCTTCCCAAACAGCGATATGCTC
>JBBDVI010000147.1:0-17208 GCA_040903465.1 Flavobacteriaceae bacterium | reverse complement strand
CGGTTATTATGCTGCTGGCAGCTTTGTCAATGATATACAACAAAAGGCCGGAACCTAAACCGAGCACAATAGTCCAATACAACTATCCGTTAATTGTCATTGAGGGGTTTATAATCGGTATACTCACAGGAGTGGTGGGTGCCGGTGGCGGCTTTCTCATCATCCCTGCCTTGGTGCTGCTTGCAAAACTCCCTATGAAAAAAGCAGTGGCTACATCCTTGTTGATTATTGCAATCAAATCACTGATAGGGTTTGTGGGTGACATTGAGACCATGAACATTGACTGGGGCTTTCTGATTATCTTTACTCTTTTGTCGGTTTTTGGTATCTTTGCAGGAGTCTGGCTGAATCGGTTTACAGACAATAAAAAACTTAAAAAAGCCTTTGGTTGGTTTGTTTTGGCAATGGCAGTATACATTCTCATCAAGGAGTTTTGGCTGGTATAATGAACACAAGGTTCTTACACTAATAAAATGAAAAAAAATACTATGGAAAATACTATAAATCCTCTGCCCGTTTTGGATGGAGTAGAACAAATCTACACCGGCTGCCTGGCACAGGGTGCTTACTATATTCAAAGCAATGGTGAAGCGGCCATCATTGATCCCTTACGCGAAGTACAGCCTTATATTGACAAGGCAGGCAAAGACAGTGCTAAAATCAAATACATTTTTGAAACGCATTTTCATGCCGACTTCGTGAGCGGTCACGTTACTTTAGCCAAAAAAACCGGAGGAGCCATTGTATTCGGCCCCACCGCAAATCCGTCGTTTGAGGCCATTATTGCCAAAGACGGACAGGAATTTCAGGTGGGTGATTTTACCATTATGTCGCTGCATACTCCCGGACACACGATGGAGAGCACGACCTATCTTCTTAAGGATAAAAACGGCAAAGACCTAGCTATCTTTAGCGGGGACACCTTGTTTTTGGGAGATGTGGGCCGACCGGATCTGGCTCAAAAAGCCGCCTCTATGACACAACAAGACCTGGCTGGAATGCTATATGACAGCTTGCGCAATAAAATAATGCCCCTAGCTGATGATGTAATTGTCTATCCGGCTCACGGAGCCGGTTCTGCCTGTGGAAAAAACATGATGAAAGAAACCGTGGATACCCTGGGCAATCAGAAGAAAATGAATTATGCCCTGCGTGCCAACATGACCAAAGAAGAATTTATAAAAGAAGTAACAGATGGACTCGCCCCACCACCCTTGTATTTTCCATTGAACGTAAAAATGAACAAGGAAGGTTATGATGATATTGACGCCATTCTCCAACGCGGGACACAGGCTTTGTCTCCAGATGCTTTTGAAGCCGCTGCCAATGAAACCGGAGCCATTGTTCTGGATGTGCGCCATCAAAACGATTTTGTAAAAGGGCATATTCCCCGCTCCATTTTTATTGGTCTTGATGGAGGCTTTGCGCCCTGGGTGGGTGCATTGATTGCAGACACGGCACAACCCCTTTTGCTGGTTTGCCCACCGGAAAGGATCAACGAAGCCATTACACGGCTGTCGAGAGTGGGCTTTGACAACACCCTGGGGTATCTCGCCAATGGCTTTGAATCGTGGAAAGACGCCGGAAAAGAAATCGACACCATCACCTCCATATCGGCTGAAGAGTTTAAAAAAGATTTAGTATCTAAAGATATTCCGGTTTTTGATGTCCGTAAAGAAGCTGAGTATAGCACTTCTCATCTCAAAGAAGCTCACTTAACACCCCTGGACTTCCTGAATGAGCACATTTCAGAATTTCCCACAGATAAAAACTTCTATCTGCATTGTGCCGGCGGGTATCGCAGTGTGATTGCCGCCTCCATTTTAAAAAGCCGGGGTATCCACAATCTGGTTGAGGTAGCAGGTGGTTTTGCCCATATCAAAAAGGCAGGAATCCCCGTAACCGATGAGGTGTGCCCCACAACTTTAAAATAAAAGGCACTATGTAACAAAGGTTACTGTAGATGGAAACACCCGCCATTATCTTTGTATTACGAATAAGCACATAAAAAGTAGTTTATTTTTATTTGGTTGGTTTAGTTAAAGGAAGTGGGGTGTTTATTCTACTTCCTTTTTTTAATATCACTTTAAAAAGGAAAAACTTTATAGCTCAAAAACCTAAGATATGAAACTACTCGGCATGATTGGTGGTACCTCCTGGCACTCCACCGTTGAATATTACAGAATGATTAACGAACTGGCAGGTGCCAAATTTGGAGGCAGCCAGAATCCGCCGTTATTGCTTTACAGCCTGAACATTCAATTGATGCGTGAGCAAAATATGGAAAAGATACAGGCTGCATATCTGGAAATCAGCCGTAAACTGGAAACAGCCGGAGCCGAAGCCATTATCATTTGTGCCAATACCCCCCACATGATTTATGAGTATGTACAGCCACAAATCAATATCCCTATTCTCCATATCGCCGAAGCCATTGGCAAGGAAGCCCAAAAAGAAAACCTAAAAAATCTCGGACTACTTGGTACCAAACCCACGATGACGATGGATTTTATTCCCGGATACCTCGATCAAAACTTTGGTATTCAAACCGTGTATGCCGACCGAAAAGACTTTGGTGAAATTCACCGCTACATTTCTGAAGACTTAACACAAGGAAAATTCACTCAAGAAGCCAAAAATTATTTCATTGAACAAATGAAAAGTTTGGAATCCAAAGGAGCGGACAGCATCATATTAGGTTGTACCGAATTGCCCATGCTGCTTTCACAGGATGATTTTCATTTACCGCTTTTAGACACAACCAGACTTCATGCGCAGCTTGCGGTGGATTTTATTTTCAGCTAGTTTTTATTGATTCTAAATTGCTGAGGTGTAGTTATTTATTAATTTAAAAACAGTAAATTTGAGTAGCTATTTATTCAATGAAAATTATCGTCACATATCTTTTTACGACCCTAATGTTGTTTCAAAGCCTGCATATCAATGTTGGGGATATTGTGCGCGTAAATGATTTGATTGAACATGTACAATTCCACAAAGAAAACTACGGGGACAACCTCTTCTCTTTTGTTTCCAAACACTACGGTCAGGATAAGGAACACCATCAGGATGAAAAACACCACCATGAAAAGCTGCCATTTTCAGATTGTTCTATAGCACATACTCCGGTGGCTTTGTCAGGGAAGTTTTTTATGCCGGAATTTCAGCGGTTTGATAATTTTGAAAAGCAAGATAATTTTAACTACCGAATCAGCTATTCTTCCATTGCGAGTTTTGACATTTTTCAGCCGCCCAAATATACATAACACCCCTGTTTTTTTTACATGATTGCCCCTGAGCAATCTATTCCAGAATTTATAATTGTGTGTTATGTTGTCAAAAATCATTCAATTCAGTTTACAGAACAAACTGATTATTTTACTCTTCACAGTCTTTATTGCCGGGTTTGGGATTTACTCCCTAACCCAAATTCCTATCGGTGCCGTACCTGATATTACCAATAATCAGGTACAGGTCATTACTACCTCTCAAAACCTCTCAACGCAGGATATTGAGCAATTTATCACCTATCCCATTGAACTTGAAATGGCCAACCTGCCGGGGGTAATAGAAATTCGCTCCGTGTCTAAATTTGGCCTTTCGGTTGTAACCATCGTCTTTGAAGACGATATGGGCAATTATTTACCGCGTCAGCTCATCGCCGAAAAGATTCAAGCCGCCAAAGCTAGTATCCCTCAAGGTTTTGGCGAACCCGAAATGGGTCCCATCACCACCGGACTGGGTGAAATTTATCAATACATTCTCGATGTAAAGCCCGGTTATGAAAACCGCTATAACGAGACTGACTTGCGCACTATTCAGGACTGGATAGTAAAACGGCAGCTTGCCGGTATTCCCGGCGTGGTGGAGGTCAACACCTGGGGGGGGAAACTCAAGCAGTATGAAGTGGCCATCACTACTGAAAAATTAACTGCCATGAACATCAGCATCGGTGAGGTGATGGAGGCTCTTGAGAAAAATAACAGTGTGGCCGGAGGTGCTTACATCGAAAAAGAAAATCAGGCTTATTTTATTCGCGGGGAAGGACTCGTAGAAACTATTGAAGATATTGAAAATATTGTAGTTGCTCACAGAAGTAATTTTCCGGTGTATATAAAAGACATTGCCAAGGTGGGCTATGGAAACGCAAACAGGTTTGGGGCCATTACCGGAAACGGTGAAGGTGAAAAAGTACTGGGGCAGGTGATGATGCTAAAGGATGCCAATTCCAAAAAAGTAATCGACGCCGTTAAGGAGCGGGTAGAAGCCATCAGCCTTACCTTGCCTGAAGGGATTTACATCAACGGTTTTTTAGACCGCAGTGTGCTTGTAGACAAAACCACCTTCACTATTACTGAAAACCTGGTTTTGGGTTGTTTGATCGTTATTTTTGTGGTGGTTTTACTGCTGGGAAATTTACGGTCAGGACTGGTGGTTGCTTCGGTTATTCCACTATGTCTTTTGGTAGCGCTTTCTTTGATGTATCTCTTTGGCGTAGATGCCAATCTGATGAGTCTGGGAGCGATTGACTTTGGGATTATTATTGACGGGGCTGTGATTATTGTCGAATTTATCGCGTTTCAGATAACCAAAAACCAAAAACAACTGGAAGGAGTTCCTGTACAACAACGACGCCAATTAAAAGATACCATTACTTTCAACGGTGCGTCAAAAATGATGAATTCAGCCGTGTTTGGGCAATTAATCATCCTCATCGTTTTTATCCCCATTCTATCCCTGAGTGGTGTAGAAGGAAAGATGTTTAGGCCCATGGCTCTTACCTTCAGTTTTGCATTGATTGGCGCCATGATTATGTGTTTTACTTATGTTCCGGTAATGGCCTCTTTATTTATCAAACCCGTAAAAAATTCTGATAAAAACATTTCGGTCAAACTCATTAATTTTCTGCATCGCTTGCACAAGCCTTCCATCAATTTTGCATTAAAGTCTAAAAAACTCATTTTAGCAACTGCAGGCATTTTAATGGTGCTAGCTGTTTACATTTTTACAACTATGGGCGGCGAGTTTATTCCCACCCTGGATGAAGGTGATTTTGTGATTCAACCGGTATTAAAAACCGGTACTTCCCTTAGTAAAACCATTGAAACCACTACACAAATCGAAACTATTTTAATTGAAAAATTCCCGGAAATCGATCAGATTGTCACGCGCATTGGTGCTGCCGAGGTTCCCACTGACCCTATGTCCATGGAAGAAACCGATGTGATAATAACTTTAAAACCTAAAAAGGAATGGACTTCCGCATCGGGCAAAGACGAGTTGGCCGATTTATTTAAGGAAGCACTCAGCGTTATTCCCGGTATGGAAGTTGAATTTACACAGCCCATTGAAATGCGCTTCAACGAGCTCATCACCGGGGTGCGAGCTGATATTGCCATTAAAGTTTTTGGTGAAGACCTCCTCATGCTTGATAAAAAAGCCCGTGAGATTGAAACCCTCATCCGCAATGTGGACGGTGCTGCAGATATAGTGGTTGAAAAAACGGTGGGTTTGCCACAAATGCTGGTTAAATATGACCGTTCTAAAATTGCACGTTACGGGCTCAACATAGCTGACCTCAACCAAGTCATCAGTATGGGTTTTGCCGGCAGCACTATGGGCGTTGTGTTTGAAGGCGAAAAGCGGTTTGATTTGGTCTTACGTCTGGACGAAAGTGTTCGTAAAGACATCCAAAATCTGGAAAACCTGATGGTAGACACTCCTCTGGGTCAGAAAATTCCGTTACGCGAGCTGGCAGCAATTACCTATGAAAAAGGTGCAGCTAAAATTTCCAGGGATGACACCCGGAGACGGGTGGTTGTAGGGATTAATGTGCGTAACCGTGACTTGCAATCAGTGGTGGATGATGTGCAGGCACTTATTGATGAAAACATAACTTTGCCTGCAGGATACAGCATTCAGTACGGAGGGCAGTTTGAAAACCTGCAAAGCGCTAAAGACCGTCTGCTTGTTGCCGTTCCGGTGGCACTTCTGCTGATTTTTATTCTGTTGTATTTTGCGTTCCATTCTGTCAGGGAAGCACTGCTGGTTTTTACTGCCATCCCATTAGCCGCTATAGGTGGTATTTTTATGCTGTGGCTACGCGATATGCCTTTTAGCATTTCTGCCGGAGTAGGGTTTATCGCTCTTTTTGGTATTGCAGTTTTGAACGGCATTGTATTAATTGAGCACTACAAAGACCTCAAAAAGGAAGGGCACGCCCACAACGATACTCTGATGGCCAAAGGTGCTGCAGACAGACTACGGGCAGTGCTATTGACTGCTTCTGCTGCAGCTCTGGGTTTCCTGCCCATGGCTATTTCAACCGGCGCCGGTGCCGAAGTACAACGCCCGCTGGCCACTGTCGTCATTGGAGGCCTGATTTCTGCTACCTTGCTCACGCTTATTGTGTTGCCGGTGCTGTATTCCCTCTTCGGAAATACAAACAAATCTGAAAAAAAGAACACGATGATACAAACCAAAACAATCTCTCTTTTACTTATTCTGGTAGCTTTGCCTACATTTTCACAGGACCGGCCCCAAAGTCTGGAACAACTAAAAACCCTGGCGTTGGAAAATAATGCGATGCTTAAATCAGCACAGTATGAAATTGAAAAAGCCGGCAAACAAAAAGCCACCTCCTGGGGTCTCGATAAAACCGAAGTGTTTTACCGTTATGACGAAAATAATCTTGCTGTCAATGATGAACCGCTACAGGTTTATGGTTTAAGACAAAACCTGGCATTTCCCACGGTGTATTCTTCCCGTAAAAAACAATTTCAAGCCATAGAGCAACTGCAACAAACCCGTTATGAAGTGCGCAAACATCAATTGTTTTTTGAGCTGGAACAGTCTTACAATCACTATTTATATGCCCACGAGAAGGCCGCAGTGTATCAATACTTAGATAGTTTGTTTTCCCGGTTTGCCCACGCCGCTTCCAGACGGTTTGAACTGGGAGAAAGCAACTATCTCGAAAAAATAACGGCACAGGCAAAGCAAAAAAATGTAACTACCCAATTGCAACAAGCCCGGTATGATATTGGGATTGCCAAAACTACTTTGGAACAGATTGTACAGTCAGAATCAGCACTAGTGCCGGAGGTAATTCCGTTAGAGAAAAAAGTATTTTTCCCAACTTCTGAAAACTCACACCCTTTGCAACAATGGTACACACAAAATCAGGAAGTTGCCAAGGCAGCCACCCGGGTAGAAAAACAAAAGCTGTTGCCCGGTATAATTCTGGAGTATTTTCAGGGCAGCAATGCCGGGATCAACAGACAATTGATCGGGTATCAGGTTGGGCTGCAAATCCCCTTGTGGTTTACTGCAGACAAAGCGCGTATTCAGGCAGGAAAAATTCAGGAATCCATCGCTTCGGAAGAAAGTCGTCAAAACAGTTTTGAACTGAAAACCCGTCAACAACAATTTGAGGATGAGGTCAAAAAATATGCTGAAATGCTTGATTACTTTGAAACCGAAGGCCTTGACCTGGCCAAAGCCATTGAAAACGCCGCTGGAAAAAGCTATCAGAATGGCGAAATTGATTTTTTTCAATACATCCAAAGCCTTGAAAACGCCATGGAAATTCAATTAAACTATTTGGAAACCCTGTATTCATACAACCGCGAAGTTTTAAAACGATACTACCTTTTAAACGCTAACAACTAAAAACACGAAATTATGAACCACTATATATCCTTTTTTTTAATCCTGTCACTGTTGTTGACTTCCTGTAAAAATACAGACAACAATGTACCTGAAGTTGAAGAAGCTAATAAGCTGATTACACTAACGGATGCCCAGTTTCAATCTAATGCCTTTAAAATGGATACCTTGGTCACACACCATTTCCCCAACTATATACGTGCGCAGGGCGTCATTGATGTGCCACCGCAAAACAAAGCCGAAATCCATGCCATGATGGGCGGATTTGTAAGGAATATTTCGTTGCTGGTAGGTGATAAAGTAAAAAAAGGTCAGGTACTGGTAACACTGGAAAACCCTGAATTTGTTAGTTTGCAACAGGAGTATCTGGAAACCCGCGAACAGCTGGAGTACCTTCGTACAGAACAAGAACGGCAGACCATACTGCTGGAAGAAAACATCACGTCACAAAAAAGTTTTCTCAGGGCCGATAGCGATTACAAAACTGCATTTGCCCGTTTAGAATCTTTAGAGAAACGTTTGCAATTGCTGCACTTAAACCCGGAGCGTATTCAATCAGGCAACCTCAATTCACAGATGCAGTTGCGCGCGCCAATTTCCGGCTTTGTTTCTTCCATCAGTGTGAATACAGGCACCTATGTTTCAGAAATTGAGCCTGTGATGGAAATTGTCAACAATGACCATATGCATTTGGAAATGCAGGTGTTTGAACGCGACATTCCGCAACTCAAAAAAGGGCAAACGATTGTTTTTAATACCCCTGAAACCACAGCTGACCCGTTTACGGGAACTGTATATTTGATAGGTACAACAGTCAACAGCCAAACGAGAACCACACAGGTTCACGGCCACATTCCTGACAGTATTTCCAATCGTTTTGCTGTAGGGATGTTTGTGGAAGCCAGTATTGAAACCGGCAGCACAACATCACTTGCCTTGCCCGAAGACGCCGTGGTGGAGATTGAAGGCAATTTTTTTGCACTCCTAAAAGAAGATACGGAAGGATATCAGTTTAAAAAAGTAATCGTACACCCCGGAATGGAACACAATGGTTTTGTTGAAATAAAATGTGCCGATGCCTTTCCGGCATCGGCACAATTTTTAGTGAAGGGAGCTTACAATCTAATTGGGGAGTAAGCTTAAAACGCATACACCACGCTGGCATACACATTCCTTCCGGGGCGCGCAATATTGTTCCAGTCGGCATAGGTGGAATAGTTTTCATTAAACAGATTTTCAGCTCCGACTTTGAGTACCATTTTTTGCTTGTTAATATAAAAAGTCTGTGACAAGGCCAGATTAAAAATGGTATAAGCAGGTGTTTGGTTTTCACCAAATTCAGGGCTAAAATCATACTGTTTGGTAGCCGTTTCTACTAAGGCCTCTGCATAAAACAAATTCTTTCGGTAACGCAAACCGGTTTCAACGGTCAAGGGTTGAATGAGCGGTAGGTTCTCATTGTTGTGGTCTCTTCCAAGCCGGTATATGGCTTTGGCTTTTGCGTTAAACCCATTTAGAAACTGATAGGAAACACTCAAATCATTGCTCCATAGTTGTGCATAAGGCAATTGCTCATAGACTTTCACCCCATTGATTCCGATATTCATGGGCGATAAATCCGGGTGGGGTTTGCCGATGATGTAATCGGCAATGTGATAAAAGGCTGTATTGAACCTGGCTGAAAAGTTTTTGTTTTTAATTCCCGAGGAAGCATTGATTTCCATTGATTTTTCATTGACCATCTCCGGGTTTCCGATATAGTCAAACGCATCAAAACTGTTGAACAAATAAAACCCATAGCCTTCAGAAACCGAAGGTGCTCGTTCGCCATAACCCAGACCCAAACTGTGTGTCCAAAAGTCTTTTTGATAGGTAAGTTTGCTTCCGCTGTTGATTAAAAAACGGGTTTTACTTTCCTCCATTTCAGTATAAAAAATCTGTAGACTTTGCAACCCAAAAATGTCATTGATGCTGTTGTGGTGTATTCCAAATCCTATCGAAAAATTAGCGGTCAGCCTTTCGGTAATCACATAATTATCTTCGCCAAAAACACCGGCATAAAGCGTTCCCACATCGGGCCAGGTGAGCATAAACATATCGTTCTCTTCAGGATTTTCAGGAAACATAGTCATCTCTGCCAATGAATTGTTATAGTGTGCATTCACAGAAAAATTCCAAAGATGTTTGTTGTGTGTTCCCTTTAGTTTGGAATACATCCCAACAGTTTTGCTCCAGCCGGGCATATCCATTCTTATGGGTACATCGGGGCGTTGGGTATCGTCCATGATATGCTTGATGGTGTTGTAATACACCTTGGTTTTCCATTCAGTGAGTTTTTCACTTTCAGGCAAAGTGATATATTCCACCGAACCAATAAATGCCCGCGCCAAAGACACGTCCATTGGTAAAGCCGGGTAGCCCACATCGCGCGCTTCATCATAAATAACCGAAGCTTCCAACCATTGACGGTCATTCCATTTATAACCTGTGATGGCTGACACGTTGTATTTGGTAAACTGTGAATACATCACCTCTTCACCACCGCCGGCACTGTAGTTTTCAGCATTTCTGTACATCACATCCACATCAGAAAAAAACGTGTTAGAGGAGTACTGCAACGCGGCTCCGACTATTTTTTGCTCGTTCACGCTTTCGAGTCCGGTTTGTACACTGCCCTTCCAGCCGGTGTTTCTAAAACCGGATTTGCGACGTTCCAAATCAATGCCCCCGGCGATGGTAGCACCGTTTTCTGCACCCTGCTGTCCGTTGCTAATGGTGGCTTTTGACAGGTTTGAGATTTCTACATAGGAGGTAATGGGGTCCATCTTGTCTGTACAAGCGCCATAAATGCGCATGCCGTCTATGGTCACCACACTGCGCTCTGTTGCCATGCCTTGCACTAAAGGTTCCCAGGCATAGGCACCACGTTTGATAAAATCTATTGATGGTGAGGCACTCAGGTAGTCTTCAATGGTTGCCAGCGACTTATTTTCGTTATGGTGCTTATTGGCGGCATTGCCCACTACAATCACTTCGCTGAGTGTATGGACGATACTATCTTTGGCAACTTCTTGTGCGTTTAAAGAGCTTAAACCAAACAAAATAACCCCAAGAATTTGAATCTGCTTCATAATTAAGTTTTTAAAATTGCCTGATGACACTTCAAGCCCCATCAGGCAATAGGGTTTTTAGAATTCAATTTCAAAAAAGATACTGCTGGCTTCATTGGTATCGGTGATTTCCTCGCCTTTCAACACCTCGTTTTGCGCATTGAGCAGTTGCAGGTTGATTTTCCAGTAGCCGGTCATCGTTAAACTCAGTTTTCCGTGGTATAAATCTTGTGCCTCTTGCATGAGGTTCACATTGTTGGGTGAACTGTGGTTGCCCATACTCGGCATTCTAGGATCAATTTTTAAGGTATAGTTATCGACAACAGGAAAATTCATCATGTTTTCCATTTTAAAAACACCGGCAGTCATATCGTTCACAGCTACTTGTGGATCAGTCGGTTCAATGAGCGCTACGATATAGCGCACATCATCACTGCCCATAAACACATTCACCCGCTTTTTATCTGAAGGCGGAACGCTTATGTTTTCTGATACTGTAAAATCCTCACCATTGATGGTATAATTAAATGTAAGCTCCCAGTGTTCCAAGTCGTTTCCGGGCATTTGGAATACGATATAGCCCTCATAAAGGGTTTCGGTATTGGGTTTCCGGCTGATTATAGAATACGGGCAACTGTGTGACATATCTGTCATATGCATTATAGGCTTCCAGGAAACCTGAGCATTATCCACAAAGTTTTCGCCGTCTTTAATTTGAAAATATATTTTATTGTAACCCAATTGAAATAGCCCATTTTCGGTAAAAACCGAAAGGGTATGTTGATTGTTTTCAATGTTTTTGACCAATGTTAAATCTTCTGTCTCATTGATACTGTTATCAATATTGTCATCGTCAGATGAGCAAGAGAATAATAGGGCAATAGCCAGCAGACTGAAAAATTTGAATAGTTTCATTTTTTTTAAATTTTTAATTGTAGGTAATAGTAGGGTTGCCAAAGCTTTGACTTTGGAACCAATAATTGCAATAATGAAGTGAAACTAAACTGCCGGTGGATGGGAAATGTCCTGAGCAAACAAAAACTGATAGTTGTTTTGATACACTCCGGAAATCAAGGATTGAAGTGATTTTGGTTTAAAATGTTGTTTTGAAATGGGTGTATAATACACCACCACTTCTTTTTGTAAAAAGTCGAGGTAAGTGGGTTTTTCATTGGATGGGTTCTGCTGGGCGAGTTTAGAAAGCTCACATTTCCCGTTACATTCCATCTCGGGTTTGTCCTGATTTACACAAAACAACTCCACAAAACTTTGGGTGTCTGCCATATAAAACCCAAGCATCACACCGCTTTTGATGCTGTTAAATGAGATCAACAGCACAAAAAGATAAACGATTATGGGGTGGGTCTTGTTCATTCAGGTGTAAAAATAAAACACTTTTCAGATATGGTGTATGACCAGAATCATAATTAAATGCTGTAAGACTCTCACATTTTGAAACTTTTCAGCAAAGAACAAATAAACAATGTTTTAAAGGTTTTTTGTGTAACAAAAGTAACTGATAACCTGCTGATTTTCATCTAATATTGTATTGTGATATTAATACATAATCAGGGTATTATTTTATAAAAATTCATGAACCATTAAATAGAATTCAAATGAAAACACTACAAACAACAGGACTCAACGCGGAAGGCGCTAAAGAAGTTACCAAACTTTTAAACGAGCTATTATCAAATTTTCAAATCCTCTATATGAACCTGAGAGGATTTCATTGGAATATCAAAGGAAGACGATTCTTTATGCTTCACGAAAAATTTGAAGAGTTATACAAAGATACCAGTGAAAAATCAGATGCTATTGCTGAGCGTGTTTTAACATTAGACGCAATTCCATATCACAGTTTTAATGATTATTTAAAACATTCTGAAATTAACGTTGTAGAAAACGTTTCAGACGGCGACACGGCAGTGGACCATTTAATTAAAAGCTATTCACTACTCTTAGGGAAAGAGCGTATTATACTTAAAAATGCTTCTAAAAACAATGATGAGGCTACGGTGGCGATGATGAGCGACTTCATAGGAGAGCAAGAAACCTTGTTATGGATGCTAAAAGCATATCTGAGCAACTAAAAATCCAGACCATCAAAAAGCCTGTATTTTATATTTGAAAATAAATTGAAACAAATGTGTTTAATGTGACTTTTGTCATATTTAATCTACTCATAATCAGGTATTTTTAGGTTTGAAATAAGCAAAGTGCTTCTTCCTTCATTCTAAATTAAAGCATTATGGCAAAAATAGTCGTCCTGGGAGCCGGTATTGCAGGTCATGTGGCTGCTTCCCACCTCCGTCGAAAACTTTCCAAAGACCATCAGGTCGTGGTAGTATCACCCAATAGTAACTACCAGTGGATCCCGTCAAACATCTGGGTGGGAATCGGAAGAATGAAATCAAAAGAAATCCTTTTCCCGCTGGCACCTCTTTATAAAAAGAAAAAAATTGATTTTATACAGGCAAAAGCTACCACTTTCTACCCGGAAGGAGATGCCGCTGAAAGTACTCCATACGTTTTAGTGGAACACGTTTCAGATAATCAAAAAGGCACAGTAGAAAAAGTAACTTACGATTACCTTATAAACGCCACCGGGCCCAAACTCAATTTTGAAGCCACCGAAGGCCTCATTCCCGGAAGCCATAAAACCTATTCAGTCTGTAACTATCATCATTCAACTGAAGCCTGGAAAGCACTTAAGTCGCTGATTCAAGAAATGAAACAAGGAAAAAAAGTTAAAATCCTTATCGGAACCGGGCATGGCAAAGCCACTTGCCAGGGAGCCGCTTTTGAGTACATACTGAATGTTGATCAAGAACTTAGACGTCATAAAGTACGTGACAACGCTGAAATCACTTGGATTTCCAATGAATACCGCTTGGGGGATTTTGGAATGGATGGTATGCTCCTCACCTATGGCAGCAATAGTATGAAATCCAGTGAAATGGTGGAAATGGTCTTTGAAGACCGCGGCATCCACTGGATTCTGGGTGCTGGAGTAAACAAAATTGAAGATGGTGTTGCCCATTATGAAAACCTGGAAGGAGAACACAAGTCTGAAACCTTTGACTTTGCCATGCTTATCCCGGCTTTTTCAGGGCACGGTTTTAAAGCCTTTGACAAAAACAACAACGAGATTACTGACAAACTTTTTAAAGGCTTTATGCTGGTAGATGGCGATTATACACCCAAACCCTATGAAGAATGGACTGCACAAGACTGGCCGGAAACCTATCAAAATCCTAACTATAAAAATATATTTGCCCCCGGGATTGCTTTTGCCCCACCCCATAGTATTTCAAAACCCCGAAAAAGCAAAAACGGTACTGAAATCTTTCCCTCACCGCCACGCACCGGAATGCCTTCAGGAATTACAGCAAAACTCGTTGCAGACAACATCATTCAAACCCTTAAAAAAGGAAAAGTTTCCCTGGACCACAAAGGCTCTATGGCTAATATGGGAGCTGCCTGTATCGCTTCTTCAGGCTATGGCACCTTTTCAGGAAGCGGTATAAGCATCACAACCTTTCCCATTGTGCCCGATTATAAAAAATACCCGGAAACCCAGGGTCGAAAACTTGGGAAGACTTTTGGAGAAATAGGATTGGCCGGGCACTGGCTTAAGCTAACCCTGCACTACGTCTTTATGTATAAAGCAAAAATGAAGCCCTTCTGGTGGTTACTGCCGGAATAAAAATCTAAGGTTATGACACAACGAATTTCAAAAAGTAAACGCTATTGGATGATGAATCCTGTATGGCAATTTTTTAAATATCTCTGGTTGAGTTTAAAAGTAATGCTCATTGTGGCAGGAGGTCATGGCAGTACGCGATCAAAAGAGTATCAAAAATCGCAATAAATAAACAGTAGCTTCTCGTATTGATAACGGTGAGTAAACCCAATATTTCAGTTTATTAACAAGACAAGAAGGACTGGCATTAATAGAGTATCAACTCGGTGAACGTATACCCTTATGTAACAAATATCAATGAAGGCGTTGATTTTGTTTAGTACATTTAGGAAAATTATAAACCCATACAATTATGAAATACTACCTCTCAAAAAGAATTACAAATACAACACTCGATGCTTTGCGACCAAAGGTTGAAGAAGAATTGAAAAAAGAAGGCTTCGGAGTATTAACAGAAATAGATATTCAGGCAACTATGAAAAAAAAGCTCGACAAAGAATACTTACCTCATGTTATTTTGGGAGCCTGTAATCCGGTTTATGCCGATAAAGTGCTGAGTGTCGAACCTACTATCAGCACCATGTTGCCCTGTAATGTTACGCTTCGTCAGCTGGAGTCCGGCGAAATAGAAGTAGCCATCATAGATTCACTCGCCACTATGCGTGTAGTTGAAAGTCCTTCACTTGAAATATATGCCAAGGAAGTTAATGAGAAATTAGAGCGCGTTTTAAAAAACATTTAATTCTATACCAAACATAGAGACAAAATGACTGAAGGAATCAAAAAAACATGGTTTGCCTCTAATCTTTTGTCATAATTCGTAAACCAATTCAATATGGACAAACACAGTTATAAAATTTCTTTAAAATGGAACGAAGGCAGAAAAGGAATTATGGAGTCTCCTGAATTGCCAACCAAAATTGAAGTAGCCACACCGCCAGAATTTGATAAAGGCATACCCGGCATTTGGTCGCCGGAGCATTTATATACCGCTTCGGTAGTAAGTTGTTTTATGACAACTTTTTTAGCCATTGCCGAATACTCCAAATTAGAGTTTGCAAAATTTGACTGCGATTCTGAAGGAATATTGGATAAAGTAGAGGGTAAATTTTTAATGACAGAAATAAACTTAAACGCTCGACTAACAATAAATGACGAATCCCAAAAAGAACGTGCTGAACGTATTTTGAAAAAAACAGAAACAGCTTGTTTGATTACTAATTCAATAAAAACTAAAGTACATCTGAAAAGTGAAATTTTAATAAAGGCTTAAATATGCAACAGACCCCACCACGAAAAATTAGGATCTAACTGCTTGTTTTGGTTTTTATATCTCCAACAATAAACTCTAACGCTCATATAAAGCTTCGGGAACTCAAAATAAGGTAGAGGTTGGAAAAAGTCATGTAAAAAACTTCTATTAGCCCCCAATAATGACGTGGAAAGTAAATGCAACTTTATGAGGATTGTGTTGTTTTTGTGTTCAGTATGTTAATTTCTGCGCAGCATCGTTTCCTGTGAAGGACAACATTCATATATATTTCATACCCGGCTTTACATTTATATTTTCCCTTGGTAACAAAGGTTACTGACGCACCTCATTTAACGGCGTACTTTTGCCCTGTCAAATTGAGATAAAATGAAGAAAACACTCGTAGTACTCCTTTCCATAGCTAGCAGCACACTCCTTTTTGCTCAGGAGCAAAAGCCGCTCTCTAAAGAACAAGCCTTAACCGGCGTACTGGAAAACAACCATAACCTAAAAATATCTGAACAGGAATTCCTGCAGGCACGTGCCGACTACCGGCAAACCAATTCCGTTTTTCTGCCCAACATCACCGCCTCACATACAGGGTTGACAACCACCAATCCGTTGATGGCTTTCGGTTCCAAACTCAATCAGGAAATCCTGACGCAAAACGATTTCAACCCCGCGCTGTTAAACAACCCCGAACGCACTGATAACTTTGCTACACGATTTGAAATACAACAACCCCTCATTAATGTAGACGGTATCTTTCAGCGTCAGGCTGCCAAAAGCAAGATGCAGGCCACGCAATTGCAGGGACAACGCACACAGGATTACATCCTTTTGGAAGTAGAAAAAGCCTATATGCAACTGCAACTGGCACACAAGGCCGTTGACGTTTTGGAACAAGCACTTGAAGCGGCTCAGGAAAACAAGAAACTGGCCGACAACAGTTTTGACCAAGGCTATCTGCAACGGGCAGATGTCTTGGCCGTAGAAGTGCGCGTGAGCGAAGTGCACAACCAATTGCAGCAAGCCAAAAGCAATGTACAAAACGCTTCCGATTACCTGTCTTTTTTGATGGGAGAAGAAACCTATTCCGTTTGGAATCCTACTGATGCATTGGAATCTGAGGAATTAGTTTCCTTAGAAAGTACCTCTTTAAATGAAAACCGCTCCGACATACAAGCGATGACTTTGGCTACTGAAGGGTATGCAAAAATGAACAAAGCAGACCAAATGGCCTTCCTGCCGCGATTGAATGCCTTTGGAAGTTATGAACTGTATGACAGCGAACTTTTTCAGGGCAATGCCAATGGCTACCTGGTGGGTGCACAACTCAGCTGGGACTTATTTCAGGGCGGTAAGCGCTTCGGAAAAGCTCAAAAAAGCAAAGCCGAACTCGAGCAGTCACGCATCGAACTCGATCAATACAAGGCACAGAGCCAAATGGAAATCAACAAAGCACAGCGTCA
>JBBDVI010000146.1:0-17275 GCA_040903465.1 Flavobacteriaceae bacterium | reverse complement strand
GACCTCACTATGGCAGACATCATGGGGGTTCCTGAATTAAGACTATATGCAGTTGAGCACCCTTTAATTATGATTATTGCAGTGGTATTGATTACTATTGGGTATTCAAAACATAAAAAACAACTTACTTCTAAAGGAAAATTCAAAATGCTGGCCATTTTCTATACCATCGCCTTTATTTTGATTTTAAGCAGGATTCCTTGGCATCACTGGCTTTATGAATAAACAGTTGAAAGAACATTTCATAAAAAAAGCACCTGTAAAATTTTTACAGGTGCTTTTTTATTTGTGTTATAACTTTGTTTACTCAGAAACTTCCTTTATTAAAAGAGCGTATACAGGAAAGTGATCACTATAGCCACCTGTAAAACCGCCGTCTGCAAAAGCCCTGTATGGATACCCTTTGTATCTTCCTCTGGGATTGGCCAGGTAAGGGGGATTGTAAATTCCAGCTTTGTAAAACTGGTATGTGGAGTAGTCTTTACTTAAAAGTCCTGCAGAGACTAATACCTGATCAAATAAATTCCATCCATCCCTCCAGGCAAGTGTTCCATATCCTTTTTTATACATATCTGCCATGGGATTATAAATTTCTTTGATTTCAACTTTATCTTTATCTGACTTAGCTTTCAGTACATCATTAATGCTTTCATTTGTGGGGTCATCATTAAAATCGCCCATAGAAATAATTTTTGCATAAGGATCCAGACTGTGAAGTGAGTCTATTATTTTTTTATTCAATTCAGCAGCTTTAATCCTGTTGGGCCTGCTGCGGGCTTCCCCGCCGCTTCTGGATGGCCAGTGGTTTACTATAAAATGGACCTGATCACCATCAAGCAAGCCACTCACCACAAGTTGGTCTCTTGTATATATTCTTTTTGTTATATCATTATTGAAATAAAGTTCAAGCTCCCTGCTCTGAGAATTGGTGGGTACAAATAACTTTTTTTGATAAATCAAAGCAACGTCAATTCCGCGTCTGTCGGGTGAATGGTAATGAATAATGCCATAATCACTTTTCAGTAAAGGTTCCTGATTGACGAGATCTTCAATAACTTTTCGGTTTTCAATTTCGCTAAACCCCACAATGGCAGGCGGATTTCCGGTAACATCAGCACCAATTTCTGAAATCACTTTTGCGAGGTTTTTTAACTTGGTTTCGTAGATTTCCTGAGAGTAAAAACCTTCACCTCTCGGGTTTCTGTCCTGATAAACTGTAAATTCGTCATCTTCAACCGAAAAAAGGTTTTCGACATTATAAAACGCCACAGTGTTGACTTTGTAGGTCTTTTTATCCTGGGCGTAGCCATTGAAAACACTGACGGTAAGGGTAAATAATACTAATAATTTAATTTTCTTCATTTTATAGATATATTAACTTTGTGTAAACCCATTTGCAAAACTTGCGCCAAAGGTATATAATTCATTTAAATAATGTAATTTTGCTCTCGAATTATAATAATTTCTTAATCTAATTAATCTATTCAAAACCAATTTCGAATGAAAAAACACATGTTAACTTTGTTGTTTTGCTTTTCAATCTTAGGCTTTGCACAAGCACAGGAAGCAACAATAGAGGGTAGAGTGGTTGACACCAATTCAGGAGAACCTATTCCTGATGCACAAATTAGTATAGAAGAAAGTATTTTTAATACAACTTCAGATGCTAACGGAAATTTCACAATCTCAAATTCAGATTTGCCACAAGGTGAGCAGGTTTTAATCGTAGAAAAAACCGGCTATACTACTTTGAGATTTCCCATTACAATTGAAAGTGGCGGTACTTTAAACTTTGATCCCGTTTTGATGGAAGTTGATTTCGCTGATGCTCAATCTCAGATAGGGACCATCTCTCTTGCAGATGATGAACTGGATGAAGATGAGGGTGGTGCAGATAATATTTCCGGGCTTTTACAAGCTTCCAGGGATGTTTTCTTAAATGCTGCAGCATATGACTTTAGCGCCACATTTTTTAGACCTCGTGGACTTGATTCTGAAAACGGAAAAGTATTGATCAATGGCCTTGAAATGAATAAAATGTTTAATGGCCGACCTCAATGGGGGAACTGGGGAGGATTGAATGACGTTCAGCGCAACCAGGTATTTACCATGGGACTTTCTCCTTCTGAATACAATTTTGGAGGACTGGCAGGTAGCACAAACATCATTATGCGTGCTTCTCAGTACAGAAAAGGAGGAAGAGTTTCTTATGCTATTTCAAACAGATCCTATACCGGAAGGGTAATGGGTTCATACAGTTCAGGAGTGACGCCTAGCGGATGGTCATATTCAGTACTAGTCTCAAGAAGATTTGCTGAAGAAGGTTTCAATGACGGGACCTTATATGATTCCAATTCATTTTTTGCAGCAGTGGAAAAGAAACTTTCAGAAAACCACAGTCTGAACTTAACTGCTTTCTATACCCCAAACAGAAGAGGAAAATCTTCTGCAAACACACAGGAAATGTTTGACATTAAAGGTCAAAAATACAATTCTTTCTGGGGGATGCAGGATGGCGAAATAAGAAACTCAAGAACCCGGGATATTGAAGAACCGGTGATTATGTTAAATCACTATTGGGATATCACAGATAACATTCAGTTAAACACCAATGTGGGTTACCAATTTGGAAAATTGACCAACAGCAGAATTGGTTATGATAATGCACCTAACCCGGATCCTAGTTACTATCAATACTTGCCAAGTTTTGATCTTTCAAACCGAAACCCTAATGGCCCGAATTATGAAAGCGCTTATCATAAGTTAGTTGAATTTCAAAATGACGGTCAAATTGACTGGCAACTCATTTATGAAACCAAGATATTTTATGGCGGAACTTCAAGATACTATCTTTATGACGACAGAAACGATGATACCCAGTTAATGACCAACACTATTTTGACTGCAAAAGTCAATGAAAATATATCTATTAACGGTGCATTGAACTACCGCAGTTTAAATTCTAAAAACTATGCATCCATGCTTGACCTTTTAGGAGGAACCGGTTATCTGGATATTGATTCTTTCAGTACAGGTGATGAAGCTCAAAGTGACTTGCTCAACCCAAATAGAATCGTGGGAGAAGGTGACACATTCAAATATAACTTTGAAATGGATGCAACCTATTATGAAGGTTTTGCGCAGGCACAATTCAAATACAAAGTTATAGACTTTTATTTGGGGGCCAATGCCTCACAAACCAGCTACCAAAGAACAGGATTGTATCAAAATGGCAACTTCCCGGACAACTCCTTGGGGGAAAGTGAAAAATTAGACTTTACAAACTATGGAGCCAAAGGTGGTTTTACTTACAAACTTTCAGGGCGACATTTGTTTGATGTGAATGCTGCTTACCTGACCAAAGCACCAAGCCTTAGAAATTCTTTTTCAAATTCAAGACAAAACAATAGTATTGTAAAAGATTTGGACAGTGAAAAAGTTCAAAATATCGATGCAAGTTATATTTATAGGTCCCCGATGGTCAAAGCACGACTTACAGGTTACTACACCATGATTGAGGATGCTACAGAAATCTCCTTTTATTATGCTGACGGAATCACAGGAATATCCAGAGATGTAGATAATGCGTTTGTGCAGGAAGTATTAAGCGGTGCTGACAAAAGACACGTAGGTCTAGAACTGGGTGTGGAAGCACAGGTGACATCAACCATCAAATTAAAAGCCGTGGCTTCAGTGGGAGATTATACTTATGCCAACAATCCTGATTTATACCTTGCTTCTGATGATTTTACCGAAGAATTGGATTTTGGAAAATCTTATCTTGAAAATTATCATTTACCGGGAGGTCCCCAGCGTGCATATCAACTTGGTTTTGAATACCGCGATCCTGATTTTTGGTGGGTGGGAGCAACTACCAATTATTTTTCAAATGGATATGTTGACGTAAGCCCTTTAACAAGAACCAGCAATTTTTATACTGATACTGATGGTGTGCCGTTTAATGATTATAATGAAGATGTGGCCCGTGACCTATTAAAACAAGAAAAATTTGATGATTATTTTCTTGTAAATGTAGTGGGGGGGAAATCCTGGAAGATTGATGATTACTACATTGGTTTCTTTGCAACCATCAACAACGTTTTGGATCAGGTATATAAAACAGGTGGTTTTGAACAAGCAAGAAACGCAAATTACAGAACCCTAAGTCAAGATCAGGCAAATGACACTCCTGTTTTTGGATCTAAATACTGGTATGGATATGGTACCTCATATTATTTAAACGTATACGTAAGATTTTAAAAAAAAGAAAATATATATTATGAAAACAATAAACAACATTAAATTTTTAAGCATCCTATTTTTCATAGGATTAGTAGTTACATCTTGTGTAAAAGATGATGATTTCAGCACTCCGGATATTTCTGTTGAAGAACCTAATATTGATGTAAACTTCAGTATAGATCTTGTCAAAGAAGCTTATGGTGGCTTTGAACCGGTCTTAATTGACGGAGGAGAATTATACCTTGAAGGATATGTAGTATCAAATGACGAAGCAGGTAACTTTTTCAAAACACTTGTAATCCAAGATAGTCCTGAAAACCCAACTGCAGGTATTGCCATTTCAACAGAAGATACAGATTTGTACACCTTTTATGAACCCGGCCGTAAGATTTATTTTAGGGTTGATGGTTTATACTCCGGTGAATTCGCCGGTCTTCCAACCCTTGGCGTACTCAATGATGGTGAAGTAGGAAGAATAAGTATCCTTGAATTCCGTGAGAGAATTGTTCGTTCTACAGAATTTCAGGAAATTGTTCCTCAGGTAAAAACCATTAATCAGTTATCTGATAGTGATTTAAACACTTTGGTTATGCTGGAAGAGGTACAGGTATCTGACGGAGATGTGGGTCAGTCTTATGCTAATCTTGATAATACATTTTCTGTAAACAGGGTAATTATAAACTGTGAAAGAACAGAAGATATCATTCTAAGAAACAGTGGTTTTGCTACTTTTAAAAATGAGCTAATGCCCGAAGGCAGTGGTTCTTTAACTGCTATTTTCAGTGTTTTTAACAACGATTATCAATTATTCATCAGAGACACAGATGATGTAAACTTTGATCAGGAAAGATGTGAAGAGGCCGCTTTTGAAGAAGTATTTTTAAACCTTCCCTTTAGTCAGGATTTTGAAAGTCTTTCTACAGGTGCGGGAGTGAATGTATCAATCCAGGGATGGCGCAATGTTAATATTAATGGAGGCGAAACAAGATATCAAGCCAGGGATTTTGACAACAATAAATATGCTCAAATTTCAGCATTTAATTCTGATGAAAACGATCTTGAAGCCTGGTTGGTAACTCCAGCCTTAATTCTAGAGGGAACTCAAAATCCAACGCTTACTTTTGATACCAAAGATGGTTTCAACAACGGCAATGGGCTAAAAGTATTCATCTCTACAGACTTAACTGAAGATACGGTTGAAAATGCAACCTGGACAGAATTAACAGCAACAATTGCCAGTGGAACAAGTTCAGGATATGCTGAAAACTTTACTCCTTCGGGAAATATTGATCTTTCTGCATATACCGGTCAAACGGTTCACATAGGGTTTCAGTACATTGGATCTGATAGCGGTGTAACAACAACCTATCAAATTGATAATATCAACGTGGTTGACTAATTAACTATATATAACCATCACTTATAAAAAAGTCGGCAGAAATGCCGGCTTTTTTTTATGCATTATCTGATGAAATTCCTTTCCATCTTAAATACTAATTTAAGTTGTGGATGTATGAAGCAATATTTCTAACTTAAGATTTTAAGAAACACAAACATTGATTAAATAAAAAACCCCTATCTAAATAAATAGATAAGGGCTTTTTGGTTGGTTAGTTAATTGATTCTAAATATATTAAATTTTTAGATTTTCAGCAGAATCAAAAACCTGATAATTGAATTTAAAAATAAAACACTAAAGTAAGAAAATTTTTGAGATTAAGAAATACTTAACTTTTCATTTTTGATTTAATAGCACATTTTAACGATGAAAACATTTCTTTTTAGACCCATTCTAAAATAGACTAGAGTCGCTTTATCCCAAGCTTTGCTATAGAGTAAGGTGAGAGCATCCATACACTAATCTATTTGGTGCCCTGAAAAAAATATGCAACTTAATGATACCAGATAACCCCCATTGATACCATTTGACACCAGATGACCCTTTTGACCAAAAAAAAGGGGTTTTCTCCCAGTCTTGTTCTAGTGAGTCATTTAAAAAATGACCACCCTAAGAACAAGTGTGGGAGGAATGTAAAAGAATACAGGAAGAAGGGTGGTTTTCTGAGCATTAATGAAGAATACGAAAACCATTCTATTCTAATAAATGGGAATTCCCTTAACAAAATCCCAACTTTTTTATTCCTTCATTCTAATTGTGTAATTTTGCCCTAGAAACAAACGTATGCTGGAAAAACTCGAAATAGAATATGAAAAAGCCATCTTAATTGGCTTGGTGACACAACATCAAAGCGAAGAAAAAGCCATTGAGTATCTCGATGAACTTGAGTTCTTAGCCTATACTGCAGGTGCTGAAGTGGTGAAACGCTATATGCAAAAAACCGACAAACCCAATCCCAAAACCTTTATTGGTACCGGAAAAATGGAAGAAGTGCGGCAATTTGTAGAAGCCAATGACATTGGCACGGCCATTTTTGATGACGAACTATCGCCCGCACAACAAAAAAACATCGAAAAAATATTAAAGTGCAAAATCATTGACAGAACAAACCTGATTCTGGATATTTTCGCGCAACGTGCTCAAACAAGCTATGCCCGCACCCAGGTAGAACTTGCACAATATGAATACCTATTACCGCGTCTTGCCGGAATGTGGACCCACCTAGAACGTCAGCGTGGTGGTATTGGTATGCGTGGACCCGGTGAAACCGAAATTGAAACAGACAGGCGTATCGTGAGAGACCGCATCTCCCTGCTTAAAGAAAAACTCAAAACCATCGACAAACAAATGGCGGTGCAACGCGGCAATCGCGGTGCATTGGTGCGTGTGGCATTGGTGGGATATACAAATGTTGGGAAATCAACATTAATGAACACCATCAGCAAATCTGAAGTTTTTGCAGAAAACAAACTCTTTGCAACCCTTGACACCACGGTAAGAAAAGTGGTGATTGGCAACCTGCCATTCCTGCTCACAGATACGGTGGGTTTTATCAGGAAGCTGCCCACCCAGCTGGTAGAGTCTTTTAAAAGCACACTGGATGAGGTGCGGGAGGCAGACCTGCTCTTGCACGTTGTGGATATTTCACACCCGCAGTTTGAAGACCACATCGCTTCTGTACACCAAACCCTTGACGAAATTGAAGGAAGGGACAAACCCATCCTTATGGTGTTCAATAAGATTGACGCATACAAACCGGAAACCATTGATGAAGATGATTTGGTAACTGAAAAAACCAAAGCACACCACACACTGGAAGAATTGAAAAGTACCTGGATGAACAGGGTAAATGGCGATGTAGTATTTATTTCGGCTACAGAAAAAATCAACCTGGAAGAATTCCGGAAAAAAGTTTATGAAATGGTGCGGGAAATTAATGTGCAACGCTTTCCCTACAACAACTTTCTGTATCCTGATTTCAATGAAGAAATGTAGAGCCTTAAAGGCATTTAGATTTCAAACTTTATCAAGAGTGGTCTAAAACCCACTCTCTTTTATTTATAGGTCAATATAACTTTTGATGCTTGCACCTCCAGTTTAACCTCACTTCCCATAATTAAAGCTATGTTATTTTCCATATGGCCGGCAGGAAAATCATAACACACCGGAAAATCATATTCTGAAACGGCTTCTGCAATAATTTCTTTAGCGGTTTTCCCGAAAGGATTGTCGGCTTTAAAGCCAAATGCTTCTGTATTATCTCTCATATCACTCATTCCCCCCACAATCAAACCTGCTAGTTGCTCAAAATAACCATTGCGTTTCATGTTTTGCATCATTCGGTCTATGTGGTAGAGGTATTCATCGAGGTCCTCTATAAATAAGATTTTTCCTTTGGTATCAATTGCTGATACACTTCCGCATAGTGAATACAAAACTGAGAGATTGCCCCCTGATAATTGCCCTTTCGCAATACCTTTTCGAGAGGATGTATCCTGAAGGTGATATTTTAAAGTATCTAACTTACCAAAAAGAGCATTTCGAAGCGAACTTCTGGTCAAGCTTGTTTTTTTTGCAATCTCCATCGCCATCTCTGCGTGTATGGTTTCATAACCTAGGTTATGAACATGACTATGCAAGACCGTCACATCACTGTAACCCACAATCCATTTGGGATGCTTTTTAAATTCCGTAAAGTCGAGGTGGTCAATGATTCTAACTGTGCCGTATCCTCCACGAGCACACCAGATGGCTTTGATTTCTGGATTGTCAAGCATTATCTGAAAATCTGAAATGCGCAAGGCATCACTACCGGCAAGCTGGTTCTCGGCTGCACCAATTGTTTTCCCAACGTTAGCTTTTAATCCCCAAGATTTCAAAAGAGCAATAGCAGGCTCTATTTCTTCCAAAGAAATTTTGCGTGCTGTTGACACAATAGCAACCTGATCGCCCTTTTTAAGATATTCAGACCTAATCATTTTCCACGTGATAAATAATATTTCCCACTGTCAGGTTAAGCTGATCAATTTCAGCCTGAGTTGGCTCAATAATACCATCAGTATAAAATTTGGGATTAGGTTCTATCGCCGGTTTGAGAAAAACACGCAAGTTACTGTTTTGAAGGTTTCCTCCATTCCAGTCAACAGCTCCGCTGTAATCCCAGCCAAAACCATACACTTTTATAGGTTTGCCATTTAGTTCAACAAGCTCAGCATAAGGAGTGCCAACACCAATCCCCAAACTGGAAACCCAGTTACCATTCTTGGAGAAGACAACCTGATAAAGGTTTTTTCTTTCTACAGATTCCCAAATCAAATGAATTTCATTCTTGGTTCCGGGATATAAAATTGTGTATGCACGTTCAGCGGTTCCTTCTTCAAAAATCCCCATGTCTTCCCTCAAATCCGCATTGGGATATCTTCTGTTAAGGGCTTCGGGTGTGGGGTCTTTTATAATATCTTCAATAATAAACGTCTCTGTGAGGGGCTTGGAGTTTACCTCAGTGGCACTTTTCTTTCCTTTGCAGGCAAATATTAAGCATAATACTCCTATAAAGATGAACTTTTTCATATGTTGGTTGTTTCAGATAAAATTAGAATAAATCTTCGTAATGAAATTCCCTTTTGCAATAAATTAACGCTTAATATCTTTGTGTTGCTTACATTTGTAGCACTAAATTTCAGGATTTCTTTTCATGAACACACCAAAACGATACACCATCACCGCAGCCCTGCCTTATACTAACGGGCCCATTCACATTGGCCATTTGGCCGGGGTTTATATTCCTTCAGACATCTATGCACGTTACCTGCGCATGCAAGGGAAAGATGTGGCTTATATCTGCGGAAGCGATGAGCACGGTGTGGCAATTTCTATGAAAGCAAGAAAAGAAGGCGTCACACCCCTTGAAATCACAGATAAATTTCACACCATTGTGAAAAAATCTTTTGAAGATTTTGGGATTACCTTTGACAACTATTCCCGCACTTCGACAAAAATCCATCACGAAACCGCTTCTGATTTCTTTAAAAAGCTCCACAGCGATTGAAAGTTCATTGAAGAAGTCACTGAACAACTATACGATCCCGAAGCAGACCAGTTTCTCGCCGATCGTTTCGTTACCGGAACCTGTCCCAAATGTGGTCACGATGAGGCTTATGGCGACCAATGTGAAAAATGCGGAACTTCTCTGAATGCTACAGACCTCATCAATCCAAAGTCCACCATCACAGGAGCCGTGCCTATATTGAAAAAAACCAAGCACTGGTTTCTACCTTTGGAAAACTATGAAGATTTCCTGAAACAATGGATACTCGTTGACCACAAAAAAGACTGGAAACCCAATGTGTACGGGCAGGTAAAATCGTGGATTGACGATGGCTTGCGCCCGCGTGCCGTGACCCGAGATCTCGATTGGGGCATTCCCGTTCCCTTAGAAGGGGCTGAAGGAAAAGTGTTGTATGTCTGGTTTGATGCGCCCATTGGGTATATCTCTTCTACTAAAGAATGGGCTGCCCGAGAAGGTAAAGACTGGGAACCCTACTGGAAAAGTGACGATACTAAACTCGTACATTTCATTGGGAAAGATAACATTGTTTTTCATTGCATAATTTTTCCGGCCATGCTCAAGGCAGAAGGAAGCTATATCCTGCCGGACAATGTACCCGCAAACGAATTCCTGAATCTGGAAGGCAACAAACTGTCAACCTCCAAAAACTGGGCAGTATGGTTGCATGAATACCTGGAGGACTTCCCCGGGCAACAGGATGTATTGCGCTATACATTGACGGCAACGGCCCCTGAAACCAAAGACAACGACTTTACATGGAAGGATTTTCAAGCGAGAAACAACAATGAACTGGTTGCTATCTTCGGAAATTTCATCAACCGTGTTGCAGTATTGACACATAAATATTATGAAGGCTACGTACCCCAACCTTGCGAATTAAGAGATATTGACACCCAAACGCTGAATGAAATGAAAGCCTATCCTGATGTGATTGGCAGTTCCATTGAGCGGTACCGTTTTCGTGAAGCACAAGGCGAATTGATGAATTTGGCCCGACTTGGAAATAAATACCTTGCCGATGAAGAGCCCTGGAAAACCATTAAAACCGACGAAGAGCGCACCAAAACCGTAATGTATGTCGCCCTGCAAATTGCAGCTGCATTGGCTGTTTTAAGCGAACCTTTTTTGCCATTTACGTCAAAAAAATTAAAAACCATTTTAAACTATGATGCTGAAAACTGGGGTGCTTTGGAATCTCTGGAAACCGGTCATCAAATCGGTCAGGCCGAATTGCTTTTCTCTAAAATAGAAGACGACCAAATCCAGCAGCAACTGGACAAACTCGAAGCTACCAAAGCCTCCAATAAGAGTGAAAAACAAACAGAAGAAAAACCGAAACTCATGCCACAAAAAGAAACCATAAACTTTGACGATTTCACAAAACTCGATATGCGCGTAGGCACCATTATTGAGGCTGAAAAAATGCCCAAAGCAGATAAATTACTTGTACTGAAAGTAGATACAGGCATCGATGTGCGCACCGTAGTTTCAGGAATCGCCGAAAGTTTCACTCCTGAAGAAATCGTTGGGAAACAAGTCACCATTCTCATCAATCTTGCTCCCAGAAAACTACGTGGCGTAGAAAGTCAGGGAATGATTCTCATGACCGAAACTGCCGATGGCAAACTGGCATTTCTAAATCCGGATGGAGAGGGTGTTGGGAATGGTATGACGATAAATTAAAAAGTGGTCATGATTTCTAAAAACGAAATCGAGCGGTCACTGAACGGAGCCGAAGTGTAAGCGGCAGTTTTAAAACCAAAGTTTTTCTCCCGCAGATCGCGCAGGTGTGCGCAGAAAATATAAAAAAATAAAATCAGCGAAGATCAGCGCAATCTGCGGGAAACCTTTTTTAGTGCTTATTTCATAAAAATAAATATTAAACCATTTGTGCTACTTTGTGACTTAGCGTCTTTGTGGCAAAAACCCCTAATTTTAAATCATGGAGCAACTTCTCCACTACATATCCCAAAACACCCAACTGCCTGCAGGCAGTATAAAAAACACCGTTCAGTTACTAAATGAGGATTGCACCATTCCCTTTATTGCCCGCTACCGAAAAGAACGCACGGGCAATCTCGATGAAGTGCAGATAGGCGACATTGTTCAGTTTAAAGAACAATTTGAAGCCCTTGAAAAGCGAAAAGCCACCATACTCAAAGCGCTGGAAGAGCAAGAAGTCTTAACGCCCGAGTTGCGCAAGAGCATTGAAAGAACCACCTACCTCACCACCCTGGAAGACCTCTACCTACCCTTCAAAAAAAGTCGAAAAACCAAAGCAGAAACCGCTCGCAAAAACGGACTGGAACCTCTCTCCAAAATCATCATGGCACAAAATGCCTCAGATTTGGAATCTATTGCGCAAAAATATACTAAAGGGGATATCGCTTCTGCGAAAGACGCTCTTGAAGGAGCCCGCCACATCATTGCAGAATGGATTAACGAGCGCACAGACATAAGGAATACTTTGCGGAAACAGTTGGAAAACTTTGCACTCATCACTACGAAAGTAGCAAAAGACAAGGCCGAAGATGAAAAGGTCCAAAAATACCGCGATTATTTTCAATGGGAAGAAACTTTAAAAACCTGTCCGTCACACCGATTGCTCGCTATTTTGCGCGCAGAAAACGAAGGGTTTATCAAAGTAAAAATTGAAATTGACGAAGAAAAAGCCCTTTCTGCCATCGAAAGAAGGGTTATCAAATCCCAGAACGAATGTGCAGAACAGATTGAACTGGCCATCAAAGACAGTTACAAACGCCTGCTCTATCCGGCCTTGTCAAACGAGCGTTTGAATGCCGCCAAAGAAGCTGCAGACGATACTGCGATTTCAGTATTTGCTAAGAACCTTCAGCAGTTGTTGCTTGGAGCACCATTGGGTGAAAAACGAATTATGGCAATCGACCCGGGTTTTAGAACAGGTTGTAAATTGGTTTGTCTGGATGCTCAAGGCAACCTCAAACACAATGAAACCATTTTTCCGCACGCACCACAAAACGATGAAAAGGGGGCGATCAAAAAAATAAATTCGCTTGCAGATGCACATAAAATTGAAGCCATCGCCATTGGCAACGGCACCGCTTCCCGAGAAACAGAACGGCTTATCAGGAAAATCCAGTTTAAAAACGACATTCAGGTGTTTGTGGTCAGCGAAGCGGGAGCCTCGATTTATTCAGCTTCCAAAATTGCCAGAGAGGAATTTCCCAATTATGATGTGACCGTGCGCGGTGCGGTTTCCATCGGTAGGCGACTTGCAGACCCGCTTGCCGAATTGGTAAAAATTGAAGCCAAATCCATTGGCGTGGGACAATACCAGCACGACGTGGATCAAAGCAAACTAAAAAAAGCCCTTGACCGGGTTGTGGAACGTTGTGTAAATTCGGTGGGGGTAAATATCAATACGGCTAGTCGACCGTTGCTTGCTTACGTTTCCGGTGTGGGTCCCAAGTTAGCTGAAAACATCTTCGCCTATCGCGAAGAAAACGGTCCGTTTACGTCCCGTGAGGAAATCAAAAAAGTACCCCGTCTGGGCGGAAAAGCCTTTGAACAAAGCGCTGGTTTTTTACGCATCAAAAACGGAAAGAATCCATTGGACAACTCGGCCGTGCACCCTGAACGTTATGGTTTGGTCAAACAAATGGCCAAGGATTTAAAGATGGATGTTTCAGATTTGATTGGAAATTCAGAAGTTTTAAAAAGCATTGCGAAAGATAAATACGAAACTAATACTGTGGGTTTGCTCACTTTGGAAGACATCATCAACGAACTCGAAAAACCCGGACTCGACACGCGGGAGCAGGCCAAAGTTTTTACTTTTAACCAAAACATTAAAACCATCAACGACCTGAGAGAAGGGCAACTGTTACCGGGAATAGTCAATAATGTCACTAATTTTGGATGTTTTGTGGACATCGGCATCAAAGAAAGCGGCCTTATCCACATCTCCAACCTCGCTGATGGTTTTGTAAGTGATGTCAATGCCCACGTCAGCTTACATCAGCAAATCGTGGTAAAAGTACTGGATGTGGACATAGACCGAAAACGGATACAGTTGAAATTACATAAGTTATAAATAGAACGCGGATGACGCGAATTAAGCTGGTTTTCACGGATTTTTCATCATATACTAAAAAATAAAAATGCTTAAAATAGCCTATCATCATATCTACAAACACCAGCTTCCGGAAGGCCACCGCTTCCCCATGGACAAATATGAATTGATTCCGCAACAGCTCTTGCACGAAGGCACTTGTATTGCTGAAAATTTTTTTGAACCTGATGTTGCTGATGAAGCCCATATTTTGGCTGTGCATACCCAAGACTATATAAACGACTTAAAAAACCATACATTAAGCAAAAGTGCTGCCCGAAAAATAGGTTTTCCTTTAAGTGAAACTTTAGTCAAAAGGGAAAGTATCATCACACAGGGAACTATTCAGGCAAGTGAGTATGCTTTGAAATATGGTATCGCCATGAACATCGCCGGCGGTACACACCATGCTTATACCAATCGTGGAGAAGGGTTTTGCTTGTTTAACGATCAGGCGGTCGGTGCTCGTTATCTGCTTAACAAAGGTTTGGCTAAAAATATACTGATTGTCGATTTGGATGTGCATCAGGGCAATGGTACTGCCGAAATTTTTCAGAATGACCCTTCGGTATTTACATTCTCCATGCACGGTGCCGGCAACTATCCGTTTCAAAAAGAAAAATCAGATTTGGATATTGCTTTGCCTGATGGAACAAGCGATACTGTCTATTTAAAAACCCTGAAAGAAACCCTTCCGAAGTTGATTGAACAACAACAACCGGATTTTATCTACTACCTCTGCGGTGTTGATATTCTTTCAAGTGATAAACTGGGCAGGCTGGACTGCACCGTGGAAGGTTGTAAAGAACGCGACCGTTTTGTATTGCAAAGCTGTAAAGATGCCCATATCCCTGTGATGTGCAGCATGGGTGGCGGGTATTCGCAAGATATTAAAATAATTGTGGAAGCGCATGTAAATACGTATAGACTGGCGCAGGAGATTTATTTTTGGTAGTTTTCCTCTGCTCAGTAGTCGGTGGTCAGTGTTCAGATTGACTTAAAGACTCCAGGACTTAAGACTTAGGGCAAAACTCTTTGTGTTCTTTGCGTTTTAGCATAGCGTGCACTGCGACTTTGCGGTGATTTAAGAAACAAACAATTTATAATTTTTACCGCAAAGACGCAGGGTGCGCAGAGATATGAATATATAAATACCGGGTTTAGGATTCTTTTGTTAAGGACATTTTGGTATATTCCAGAACAAGGGCACTTAGCCAGTCCCAGTTGACTGATTTTAAAGGATATTTCTTCATAAATTCTTGATTATCGCCAAACAAGTTTTCATATTCATCCTTAAAATCGCTTTTGCGCAACCAAAAAATGCGGTCACCTTTTTTGACATAATAGGACTTTAAAACGCCGCCACCAAACGTCATGCCTCCCACGCCCATACCTTGTGATTCGGCTGCTCGCGGATCGTGATAAACGGAAATATAATCATCAAAATCAGGATTTATAAGTTGCATTAAAAATTCTTGCTCATCTTTTTTATTCTTCAGAGAAACCGATTGATTTACGAAATAAATCTCATCGTTGGTCGTGGCCTTCTTCATGCTTTTCCTCTTACTTGTACCCATTCTGCTGATTTGATCTCCCACTTTTCCGAATTTTTCGAAACCACTGGCAAATAGATATGCTTCTGCAATATTTTCAGCGGGAATCTCATTTTTTTCTTCAGAATTCTCATCCTGAAAGACAAGTGTATGGATTTGGCTTCTTTTAGTCTTGATTCTTTTGCAATACCCCTTTATTTCTGTACCATCTTTCATGATAACGGTAGATATCTTTTTCGTAGCAGGCTTATTAAAACCTTCATTGAAAAAATACCCTTTTAAATGGCTCAACTCACTTTTGGAATACTTCACCTTTTGCGCTAAAGCCGATCCGGAAACCAAAAGAAAAGAAATAAGGGAAATTTTTATTAAATTTTTCATATTTATTATAGTTTGTGTTAATTGAAATAAAGAATGCTAAATTATCAGAATATACTTACTAAAAAAATTATTGGTCGGAATTTTTTTAAGAAAAAGCATCTCTCATAAATAATTCCTCATAGTGCGATCGTATTTATTCTGTAATTTATGAAAGAAATTAATTGTATAATTAAATCACTCCTAATAATCTTAAAGTTTTGTTTACTATTTTAATACCCCTTCTGTAAGCTTTATCTTTATCAAAATGAAAGAAAAAGCACCCCGAACATATCATTATATTACACATGCACATAGGGGTTTCTTTCTTCTTGTTGTATGCACTACCTTAGCTTTTTCCGCTCCTATGAACGATACTGATTTTTTAGACAACAAAGTAATCCCTGAATCCATTTTAAAGGAAGTTACTATTGCCTTATCCCATTACCCCGAACTGGCAGACACCCCGATTGAGTTTAAATTCAAAACCAATATCAAAAAATCCTTTATGCAGGCACAGCCCAAGTTTATGGATATTTTTAAAAATAAAAAAAAGAGGGCATACTATGTATTGATCAGTGAGAGTGTTACTATTGAAGGTGAAGAGTTCACGGTTGCTGAAGTACCGATAGATGTACTGATAGGCTGGATTGGTCACGAATTGGGGCATATTATGGACTACAGGGAGCGCAGCGGAATCAATATGGTAGGGTTTGGTATTCGGTATATGTTTTCAAAAGGGTTTATCAAAGAAGCTGAAAGAGCTGCAGATACCTATGCGGTCAACCACGGTATGGGAAATTACATTCTCGCTACTAAAGATTTTATTCTGAACCACACCAGTCTTTCTGAAAATTACAAAAACCGAATCAAGCGTTTATACATGTCTCCTGAAGAAATTATGGTGCTGGTGGATGAGCTACAAAAGCCGAAGGAGTGGCTGGATTAGTGACCCTTTTGCTGTTTAGTGACAAACGCTTCCCATTCTGAAAACTTTTCCTCATCCATTACTTTTTCCATCTTTACCTGTCCTCCTTTTTTCTTGTTGGCGGCAATCCATTCATAAAAAATATCCGGCGAAATGGTTTTTACTTTGACACCTTTTAATGCTTTTGACCGGGCTACCTTATAGTTTTTATTTGCATTTTTTAACGCTTCGTCAAGGGCTTTTGCTACTTTTTCATCATTGAGCTTGTGTTCAGTGCCCAGATACCAGGAATGGTGATACTCGCCATCAATCCTTACTGCAGACACCGTAAATTCCGGAATTTTACAATCAAACTTTTTTTCCAGTTGCTGAACAGCATCATTCATTTTGTTGACAGACAATTGTGAACCTACCACATTGAGAAAAAACTTGGTGCGGCCTGTAATTCTTATTTCGTGACGGCTTACATCTGTGAATTGAACGGTGTCTCCAATAAGGTATCTCCAGGCACCTGAAACCGTACTGATGATGAGAATATACTCTTCATCTTCTTTAACCTCAGCCAGTGTCAAGGCCGGAGCGTCTTCGGTAATGGAACCATCGGTATTGATGTAATCAGGATTGAAGGGTACAAATT
>JBBDVI010000145.1:0-17461 GCA_040903465.1 Flavobacteriaceae bacterium | reverse complement strand
AGCGTATTTTAATATTTTCAGAAGGGGCACTCATAATATCGAGTGTTGCCCTGATAGCATCCTCCATATAAATCATCGGGAGGGTTGTGCCCGCTTTCAGGAAACAAATGTATTTGTTGTGCTTTAAAGCTTTGTGGTATATATCAATGGCATAATCTGTGGTGCCGCCACCGGGAAGCGTTTGCCAGCTGATGATTCCGGGATAGCGAATAGAGCGGACATCAACTCCATATTTGTCGTGATAGTATTCACACCAACGCTCACCGGCCTGTTTGCTGATACCGTATACTGTAGAGGGTTCCATCACCGTGCGTTGTGGGGTATTGACCCGGGGTGTTGTACTGCCAAAAACAGCAATACTAGAAGGCCAGAAAACTTTTTCAATTTTCTTGTCTTTGGCCAAGTTGAGCACATTAAAGAGCGATGTCATATTGAGGTGCCACCCTTTTGCGGGAAATTTTTCGGCAGTAGCCGAAAGCATCGCGGCCATCAGATATACTTCGCTAATTTCATACTGTATTACTATATTTTCAATAGCCTCATAACTCGTTGCATCGATAATTTCAAAAGGGCCGCTGTTCATCAGGTCTTCATCGCCTTCTCTTATGTCACTGGCAATGACTTTGTGGTTTCCATATTTTTGACGTAAAGCGGTAGTGAGTTCTGTGCCTATTTGTCCGCAGGCACCAAGGATGAGGATTCTTGATTTCATTCTTTTGGTTTTTGAAGCGTAAAGATAACAAATAGCGGGTGTATCCCTAAAGAGCTTAGGAAATTTATAACAACAAGCCTCTTGATTTAACTTTTTTGTAGTGGCTGTCTTTCAAAAAAAACTTATTTTCGTTGGATGAAATCCACGAAATTTATGAAGCCTTTGATGTTATTGAGCTTGTTTTCAATTATGTGCTTTTTTGCCTGCGGCGAAAAGCAAACCGAAGAAAAAATAAATCTCGAAAGTGAAACCATAACGCCTAAAAAAGAAAACGTTGAATATCCCACACTTTCGCCGGAAGCTCAGGATGTAATTTCGTCGTGGCAGTATTTTCAAGAGTTTGAGAACGATTTAAAAAGCATCAACAGGGGCAACCTTAGGGACTACAAAAGCGAAACAGAACGTATGGTCACTGTTTCAGATTCCTTGTTAAAAAATATTCCCGAGCCCTTAAATACCACTACCATTTCATCCCGAATGCGGGTCGTAAACGTGCGCATCAAACTCCTGAACGAAACCCTGCAACAACCAAATTCTCAAGCCGAAAAGATTCTCGAAAACCTGGAAGAAACCAATATCGCTTTCACCAATCTTTTAATTCAAATCAACGGCAAATTTGAAAAAGAACAGATTGATATTGAAGCCAGTACCGATGAAAATCTTGAACAGGGGCAACCCCTTCAAAACAATGATACTTTGTAAAATGTCTTTAGGCCTTACTTAAAAGTCACTCTCATTCAACACAATCAAAATTCTTTTTAGTTTTAATTTAACACAAATAATGTAACATAAGTAATATATTGTGCAACTTATTGACATCAAATCCAAAAATTAAATAATGAAAACCAAAACATTTAAACCTGTGCTAGCCATAGTGGCCCTTGCAGTTATTGCCTTTGCCTGTAAAACAGACAAAGAAGAAAAGGTTGAGGAAGAAACTCAACGTGGTATTAACCTAGCCTATATGGATACTACCGTTAGCCCAACCGAAGACTTTTTCAGATATGTCAACGGAGCATGGCTTGAAGAAAATGAAATTCCGGAAGACGAAACCAGCTGGGGTAGTTTTGCCGAACTCAGAAAAAACACCAATGAAGATGTACTTACTATTTTAAAAAATGCCATGGATGATCCGAACCTTGAAGAAGGCTCAGACCAGGCAAAAGCAGTATACCTTTTCCAATCCATTATGGACACGGTTTCCCGAAATGAAGCCGGTATAGAACCGGTGCTTCCCTATATGGAAAAAATTGCTGCCATTGAAAACATCGATGATTTGCAAGCTTACCTCATAGAAATGCAATCCAAAGGAAGTTCTGATTTCGTTGGGTTTTATGTATCAGGATCGCCCGATGACAGCAACAAAAATGTACCTTATTTAGGGGCTTCAGGTCTAGGTCTTCCTGACAAAGATTACTACCTGAAAGATGATGCCGACTCCAAAGACAAACGTGAAAAATATGTAGCCCACATCACGCGTATGCTGCAATACCTTGGTGATACAGAAGAAGAAGCTGCTGCTCAGGCTGAACGCATTTTAGCGTTTGAAACCAAGCTTTCTGAACAACGTATGGACCGTGTGGACCGTCGTGATGCGAGAAAGAGAAACAACCCGCGTTCTGTTGAACAACTTCAGGCTATGGTTCCTCAAATCAACTGGGTGAAATATTTTGAAGGCATCGGAGCTAAAGAAATTGATACCGTTATCATCACCGAGCTGGAATACACAAAATCCTTAAATAAGATTTTTGCCGAAAATCAGGTTGAAGATTGGAAAACCTTTTTGAGATGGTCAGCTTTCAACAGTGCTGCCGGAATGCTTTCCATGGAAATAGAAAAAGCCAACTGGGACTTCTATGCAAAAACCATGAGTGGTGCAGAAAAGCAAAAGCCCCTTGATGAAAGAGCCTTAACAACTGTAAATGGTGTGTTGGGTGAAGCCCTTGGAAAATTATATGTCGATGAAAAATTCCCGCCGGAAGCCAAAAAGACGGCAGAAGAAATGATTGCTAAAGTAGTAGAAGCTTATGATACCCGCATCAAGGCACTTACGTGGATGACAGAAGACACAAAAGAAAAAGCACTCGAAAAACTGCATAAAATAAACATCAAAATAGGCTATCCTGATAAATGGAAAGACTATTCTGACCTTGACGTAAAGCCTGTTGATGACGGAGGAAACTACTTCAATAACAGAATGGCCGCTTCGCAATGGAATTTCAATGAAACCATTGAAAAACTGAGCAAACCGGTTGACAAATCTGAATGGTTTATGCCTCCGCAAATTGTGAATGCTTACTATAGCCCTACATTCAATGAGATTGTTTTCCCGGCAGCTATTTTACAGCCCCCGTTTTATGACTACAAGGCAGATCCTGCTGTTAATTTTGGAGGAATCGGTGCTGTAATCGGTCACGAGATTTCACACGGCTTTGATGACAGCGGTGCTCGTTTTGACGCAGAAGGAAACCTGAACAACTGGTGGACTGAAGAAGACTTAACAGCTTTTGAAGAGTTGGGAACCGGTCTTGCCGATCAGTATAGTGAAATTGAAGTATTACCCGGACAAAACATCAACGGAAAACTCGCTTTGGGTGAAAACATTGGTGACTTGGGTGGAACAAATGCTGCTCTTGACGGTTTGCGTTTGTATCTTGCTGAAAATGGTGACCCCGGTCTTATTGACGGCTTTACTCAGGAACAACGTTTCTTCCTTTCTTGGGCAACCATCTGGAGAATTAAGTACCGTGAAGAAGCTATGATGCGCCAGTTAAAACTGGGACCTCACTCTCCCGGAAACTACAGGGGTTGGGTTCCCATCAGAAACCTGGATGCTTTCCATGAAGCTTTTGCTACTAAAGAAGGCGATGCCATGTACCTCGCACCTGAAGATCGTGTAAAAATCTGGTAATAAAGGAACAAAAAATAAAAAAAGGGTCGCATATTTTGTGACCCTTTTTTATTTCCTGTTACCCAACAAAAGAAGATTAATGACCTAGGGCTGAGTCTTAAAACGATAATGAAGGTATTTCCCTAAATTTATACTGTCAACGGTTTTATAATCAGCATGGGCTTCCTCCTTAAATTGTGGTGGTTCCAATCCATATTCATCAGCTTTTCGAGTATAATATACTTCTTTAGAGGGATGCTCAGGATGCACACCATGAAAGACATGACCCCAACTATCCCTGTGTATGATTTCTTCAATAATCCCTATGCAATCTTCTTGCTGTATCAGGTTTACTGGTGCATTTGCCCCGGAAATATTTTTTCTTCCAGCAAGGTAGTTTACAGGATGGCGGTCATCACCGGTCAATCCACCAAAGCGTAGGATGGTGGTTTGAAAATGCATATTCTCTGTCAAAAACTTTTCAGATTTCAACAATTCTTTTCCCGAGGTGGTAGCAGGCAGGGGGATTGTATCTTCATTTACACGACCCTGATCATCACTAAAAACAGAGGTAGAACTTACAAACAACACCCGTTTTACTGATGAGGCTTTAATAAAAGGAATTAGTGTTTTTATTTTAGTACTGAAAGAGAGAGAGGGGTTGTTCCTCATCTTTGGTGGAATGTCAAGAATCAAAACATCGCTTCCGTCAAGGAAAGAATGTATATTCCCTTCCACATTATTTTCTGTTAGGTGAATCAAAAAAGGCTCTATGGCTGATTCCTCCAATGTTTCCAACTTGTTTTTAGTGGTGGTTGAGCCATGAATCGCATGTCCTTTTCGCTGCAGCGAAAGTGCCAGTGGAAATCCCAGCCAGCCACACCCCAATATGCTAATTTGTGCCATTCTCACCGTCATTTCGAGACGTGTTATTTTGCCGTCTCATTGTATTGATATCAATTGTTTTTTGCAGTACGACAGCGTCTGTCACAACAAAAGGCTTAGGAATCTCAATTTCAGACCTTTCAGGAATTGTAAATGCGCTGTTCTCTAAAAGATCAAATGAACTTTCCAAGAGTGTCAATAAAACTTCACTGTCATAGGGAATTGTGTATGAGATTTCAAGGCTGTCTTTATCTGAAACATAGTAATTCAACAACAAATTGCTAAGCCTGCTGTCATAAGCGCTGCCTGAGCTTTCATCTTTTGGGACTGCCATGCCATTTACAATAAAATCTTTGAAAACAGCTTCTTTATCAGCAAAAAGGGTAATCATATTAATCATGCGCTGTGGCGTAATTAAAAGTGAAATCGCTCGCATGTCACCTTGAATACTGTCTTTAATTAAGAGAATTTCAGGCTCAGGTATTGTTTTTTCAGGTCCTGAAGCAGCATAGGAAAAGCTTGTTCCATACTTGCTTCCGGTAACGTTTTGAATCACAGTTGATGCATCAACAGGCGATTCACCGATATAATTTTTTGTCCAGTCATCCAACAGGTTGTCATATGTGACCCAATGAGATTCCTTTTTATCTGCATCGTGATAATAAACCAGGCTGTTTGGTTTGTTGCGGTCTTCCGTAAAGTCAGATTTCATATGAGCAATCACAAAAAACAACAAACTTATCCCCAAAAACAAAATTGAAAGTGTTCTTTTCATTCTAAAAGCCCCCAAAAGCGGGAGCAATAGCCCAAACAACAAAACGGTAAGCGCAGCTCCGGCAACCAACATTTTAAGACCCAGTCCCACCGGAAAAAACTGAATAAGCGGAGTCAATATAAAGATGGCCGGAGCACTTAAAAAAAGAAAAGCAAGCGCAGGAGGCTGTGAAAACCTGATTAACACAAAAAGCATCGCCAAACTAAAATAGACCGGTATGATAAAAAAGGCTCCCCCTCTTAAATAAACCGAAATCAAAGTGCAGATGATGAGCCAAAAAAATAAGGGAGCCACGACCAGGTTTGCAGGAGCTTCCCTGTGGTGAAATCTTCTGTAGAAGAAGAAAGTAATGGCAAGTGATAATAACACAAAAGCAGCAATATACAAATGACCGTTATATGTAAAACCATGTTGTATTTCGCCATAACCGGCATATGTTTTTAAAAGTAATTTCCAGCCCAAAAAAGCCAGCAGACCACTAACAACCAAAGCTAATAGAAAAGGAACGAACCCCTTAAGCATCTCGCTGCGGTTCAGCGTTTGACGTGAAATGCCATATAAAATTAAGCCTGCAAAAAGCATCCATCCCAGGATAAGCATTGGAATAATCCAAGAAAATGGATAGGTCACCATTTTTAGAAACGGCACATTAAAATAAATAAAATCCTCATCTGCCTTCAAATCTGTGAGGTCACTCGATGTAAAGTGATTTAAAACAGCTGTGACATAACTTCCCTGATGCTCCAGGGTGTTTCTGTCAAGATTCTCATAGGTATCATTGGCTGTATGATAGTCAAAATGATCGTCTATAAACGCAAAGAAATAACTGTCAATATCTGCGAGTTCCCTGAAAATAGTCGAGTCTGTATCATTGGGCAGCATCTTATAGACACTATACATCAAGGACGAAGCAACGGGATGTGAAGGATTCGCTTTGACAAACTCCTTTACCAAGGTTGCATTTCCCTGATTGGTTTCTAAAATCATATTGGAAGGCCCACCACTACCGCGCGCTTCAAAATTGACCACAACGCCCACATCATTTACCCAGGGATGCTCCTTCACAAAAAGTTTGGCCCCCATCAGGCCTATTTCTTCAGCATCACTAAAAAGTATGATAATGTCATTTTGCGGTACTTGTCGTGAAGCGAGATAGGCTCTCAAACCTTCAAGAATCGCAACGACCCCTGATCCCGCATCACTGGCTCCATAACTTTTAGAATGTGGTGCACTGTCATAATGTGCCAGCAGCATGAGTGCTTTGCCTTGCCCACTTCCCGGGATGCGGGCTAAGATGTTTTTAGGTTTTGCAAGAACTCTCCAGTTTTTATTAAGGGTAAAACCCTTTTGAACGTGGGGTTCCAGTCCCAGAATTTCGAGTTGAGACACCAAATACTCACGCACTTCGGCATGGGCGTCACTACCAATATAATGTGGTTTTTCTGATATCACTTTGAGCTGTTTCAGTGCCCGGTCTGAAGAAAACTCAGTCTCCGGAGTAGATGCATCAGATATTTTGGAAGGCATCAGGGTTTTAAAACTAAGATACACCAAGGTCGCAAGTATCAAAAAGGAGATAAAAGTGGTAAAATTGGTTAGTTTCATTAGGGATGGTTTTTTAGTTGTTTAAAGATACATTTTTTATTAAACTAAAAAATGCCCTCTGCAAAATTGAAATTTTTTACGTATATTACTTAACTAAAATCTATAGTTATGGGTATCAAAAGTTTTCAGGGAAAGTTTGAAAAACAGCCTAAATGTAACAACGACAGCTTATGTGTAAAGGATTTTATGTCCACAACACTTACTACCTTTACGCCGGAACAGACCATTCCGGAAGTGATAGAAACACTTATCAAAAATAAAATTTCAGGAGGACCGGTTATCAATGAAAAGTATGAGCTTGTGGGTATTATTTCTGAGGGAGATTGTATCAAGCAACTCTCAGACAGTCAATATTACAATATGCCCATTGAAAACATCAAGGTGGAAAGCTGTATGATCAAAAATGTTGAAACCATTGATGGTAACATGACTATTTTTGATGCGGCAAAACAGTTTTTAACGGCCAAACGCAGGCGCTTTCCTATTGTTGAGGAGAAAAAATTAATTGGTTTGATCAGTCAGAAAGATATTCTAAAAGCTTCCCTTCAAATGCAGTCACAAACCTGGAACAGGAACCGATAAAAAAAGTTTTTCTTTTAGCCAAGACCTACATCGAGAATCATCATAATGATAAATCCGCCTATGAAACCCATGGTGGCAATATCAGTATATTTATCCTGTTGGGTTTCGGGGATAACTTCTTCTACAACCACAAAAATCATAGCTCCTGCAGCAAAAGCAAGTGCATAGGGCAAAATAGGCTCAAAAGTCATAACTGCCCAAGCACCGATGACCGCTGCTACAGGTTCTACAATTGCAGATGATTGACCATACATAAAACTCTTTCTTCGGCTCATCCCTGCACGTCGCAAGGGCATAGCAACAGCAACCCCTTCCGGCAGATTTTGTAACCCAATTCCCATTGCCAATGCCACAGCACCTCCTATGGTTGCTCCATCCATTCCCATGGCCACTCCACCGAATAAAACACCTACCGCAAGCCCTTCGGGAATGTTGTGAAGTGTGATTGCCAGAGTGAGCAAGGTGGTTTTATGCCAGGGTGTTTTAAGACCTTCCTTTTCACTCATTTTAAAGTTAATATGCAAATGGGGTAAAACCTTATCCAAGCCAAATAGAAACACGGCTCCCAAGAAGAACCCCACTGCTGCGGGTATCACTTTTACAAACCCTTCACCCGGGCTCATTTCAATACCCGGCGCCAGGAGGCTCCAAAAACTCGCCGCTACCATCACCCCTCCTGTAAAGCCCAGCATACCATCTAAAACAGCACGACTCATTGTTTTAAACAAAAAGACAACTGATGCACCTAAAGCGGTCAAGCCCCAGGTAAATAATGTTGCATAAAACGCTGCCAGAATAGGGTCTAATTGTTCAAAATATGCAATAATATCTTCCATATACTAATTTGTTTTTAAATATAAATTTGAAGCAATCATATGTGATATGGTCATTGATTCTTTTCCAATTTGTATGCGCATGGAATTGTCAAACTCCTCATGTTCCAAGACTTTAATTTTCTTACCAAGTGCCACACCGTTTTTATCCAGAAATTTTAAAAAGGAAGAAGAGGTATCTTTCACCCCCACACATACTCCTGACTCACCCACTTTTATCTCACTAAGCAATACTTTATCCCTTTCGGGAAACGTGCCGTCTTTTGAAGGAATGGGGTCACCATGAGGATCAAACTTTGGAAAATCAAGATGTTTATCGAGCTTTTCAATAAGAACATCAGATTCAATATGCTCCAGCTGCTCGGCAATCTCATGCACCTCATCCCAGCTAAAGTCAAGTTTTTCCACAAGAAATACTTCCCATAAGCGATGTTTTCTGATAATTTTTGCAGCCGTTTTTTTACCTTCATTCGTTAGCGTCACCCCCTGGTACTTGACATAATTTACCAGTTTTTTATCTGAAAGTTTTTTGAGCATGTCAGTAACCGAAGAGGCCTTGGTGTGCATTTGTTCTGCAATTGCATTTGTGGAAACGCCTTCTTTTGAAAAACGCTCTAAGTGAAAAATGGTTTTTAAATAATTTTCTTCTGAGTCACTAAACATAAGTTCGCGTTTAAAACAGCAAAAATACAAATTTATATGATATAAAATACATTTTTAGTCTTATCTAAAAATTATTTATACCTTTGTCAAATAATTATATGAGATAATGAAAAAGTGGTTGTTTATTTTAGTGTTCATCAGTCAGGGAGTTGCAGCTCAGGAAACCTTTAAAATCTCCGGCACCGTGGAAACACAGCGAGAACCGTTGCCTTTTGTAAATGTTTATATAGAGGGCACTTCAAAAGGCACAACCACAGATATAAACGGTGTGTACTCATTGACAGGACTATTACCCGGCACTTATACCCTAATAGCTTCGCACACAGGTTTTACTTCTCAAAAGGAAAAAATCATACTTACAGGTGAAAATATTCATCTCGATTTTGTTTTATCTGAAAATACATCTTTGGATGAGATTGTGATATCCGGTACATTGAAACCTGTGAATAGACTGGAGAGTCCGGTACCTGTTGAGGTATATAGGCCAGCTTTTTTCAGGAAAAACCCTACCCCCAATATTTTTGAAGCGTTGCAAAATGTAAACGGGGTTAGGCCCCAACTTAACTGTAATGTTTGCAATACCGGTGACATCCATATCAACGGGCTCGAAGGTCCTTATACCTTGGTCCTGATTGACGGCATGCCAATTGTTAGTGGTTTATCTACCGTATACGGACTTTCAGGAATACCTAATTCCTTAATTGAACAGGTAGAAATTGTAAAAGGACCTGCCTCATCTTTGTATGGAAGTGAAGCAGTTGGCGGGCTTATTAATGTTATTACCAAGCTGCCGGAAAACGCGCCCAAATTTTCAGCTGATGTCAACAGTACTACTTGGGGCGAGGTAAATACTGATCTTTCTTATCGGGTTGCGTTTGATAATAAAGCAACGATGCTCCTAGGGTTGAATTATTTCAATTACAGCAATCCCGTGGATAAGAACGGCGATAATTTCACAGATATGACCTTACAAGACCGCATTTCAGTCTTTCAAAAATGGGACATTAACCGGAAAGAAGACCGGAAACTTTCCTTGGCGGGACGCTTTTTTTATGAAGACCGCTGGGGTGGGGAAATGCAATGGAATCCTTCCTTTCGTGGCGGCGATGAGGTGTATGGCGAAAGCATTTATACCACCCGCTGGGAACTACTTGGCAACTACCAGCTTCCCGTTAAAGAAAAAATGTTTTTTCAGTTTTCACTTACAGACCATGACCAAAACTCAGTGTATGGCGATGTAAAATTCCTTGCGCAACAACGCATTGGTTTTGGTCAATTTATTTGGGACAAAAAAATAAACAATCATGATTTGCTTTTCGGATCAGCCTTAAGGTACAACTACTACAATGACAATACTACTGCAACGCCACAGGCAGATGAAGTTGTAATTCCGTCGCTGTTTGTGCAGGACGAGATCACTTTTTCAAAAAAACACAAATTACTCCTTGGCGGAAGGTATGATTATGACCCACGACATGGCAACATCTTTACCCCCAGGGTCGCATATCGTTATAAATCTGAAAAAGAAGACATTTTGCGATTCAATGCCGGGACCGGTTTCAGGGTCGTTAATATTTTTACCGAAGAACATGCTGCACTTACCGGAGCACGAGACGTAATTATCACAGAAAATCTAAAACCGGAACGTTCTTACAATATCAATTTCAATTACCTGAAAAAGCTCTATCAAAAAACAGGAAAAATCATTACCCTTGATGCTTCGGTCTGGTACACCCATTTTACCAATGTGATTTTACCCGATTATGACACCAATCCCAATCAGATTATTTATAATAACCTTGAAGGTAGTGCTTCATCAAAGGGGCTCAGTATTGGTCTGGATGCAGTTTTAGGAAGTGGGTTTAAGGCGATGGTTGGGGCCACCTTTCAGGATGTGACCACCAAAGAAGATGGTGAGCGTACACAACAAATTTTAACCGAGCGTTTTATGGGCACCTGGGCTCTCAGTTATAAATTTTACAAGTTCAACACCTGGATTGATTATACCGGTAACATCTACGGGCCCATGAGGCTTCCGCTTCTCGGGGAGTTGGATCCGCGACCGGAATACAGCCCAACCTGGAGCATACAAAACATACAAGTAACCTATGGCGGATTTGACAATTTTGAAATCTACGGCGGGGTAAAAAACCTTCTGAACTGGACGCCTACCAAAAATACCCCATTTTTAATTGCCCGGGCAGATGACCCATTTGATCAAGAGGTCACTTTTGACGATAACGGAAATGCCGTTGCAACACCAAACAACCCTAATGCATTGACTTTTGACCCTTCTTATATGTATGCACCAAACCAAGGAATTCGTGGATTTATGGGAATTCGATTTACGTTAAAATAATTTAGAAACTGCGCTCTTTTTGGAGTTGCTCGTATGCTTCCTGGACTTTCCTGAACTTATCTTCAGCGCCTTTGCGGTAAGCTTCATCCATATGTTGCAGTTTATCAGGATGGTATTTTTTTGCCATCGTTCTGTAAGCAGCTTTGATTTCGACCACGGTAGCTGTTTTTTCGATTTCCAGGATTTTATATGCGCTGTCAGGGTTTTTAAAGAACATGGCTTTGATGCTTTCAAAGTCACGAAATCCAATGGCTAGAAAACCGGCTATTTCCCTGATTTTTTCGGTTTCTAGTTTTGAAACAAGGCCATCTGCCTGTGCGATGTTAAAAAGAAAATGAATGATCTGCAGGCGGGATTCATAGCGGGTACGCATACGCAGATATTCACAAACATTTTGTGCCGCTACTTCACGGTTTTTAACCACTTCATTGAATGTTCTGAAAGTAGCATTGGCCCTTTCTTTACCATATGCCTGGACAAAATAAGTCTGTACAAACTGCATTTCCTGAGGACTCACTTTTCCGTCAGCTTTGATGACCATAGAGGCCAGGGAAAGCAGGTTTAATTCAAAATCGGCAGGGGTAACGCTTTGGCGTCCGGATGTTTGATAAACTCGAGTTTTTCTTCCCGCAGCTTCAATCAAGCTGCCAATGACAAAACCGATAATGGCCCCCGGAAACCGAAAAAATATATACCCAACAATGGCAGCAATCCAACGAATCAATGGCTAAAAATTTAAAATATTAAATTAAGGAGTGCAAAGATAGCAATTAGTTTTAGAGTGCTCTCTATTGGATTCCAGAGATTAGAATTAAGCAAGTTTTAGGATTCTTATACTGTAAAATTTTGTAGATTTGTACTTTAGAATTAATTTAAATAAGAAGTATATGTATCCACCGGAATTAGTAAAACCTATGCGCGAAGACCTTACCAATGTAGGCTTTGCAGAACTACAAAGTAAAGCCGAAGTAGAAAAGGCATTGCAACAAAAAGGCACCACACTTGTAGTTGTCAACTCCGTTTGCGGTTGTGCAGCTGCCAATGCCCGTCCCGGAGCTAAAATGTCTTTAAAAAACAACAAAAAGCCCAATCAGCTGGTCACTGTTTTTGCAGGTGTAGACCGCGAGGCCACCGATGCTGCCAGGGCACAAATGATACCTTTTCCGCCAAGTTCACCGTGTATGGCCTTGTTTAAAGACGGGGAGCTCGTGCATATGCTGGAACGTCATCACATTGAGGGCCGGCCCGCAGAATTGATCGCTGAAAACCTGATAGATGCTTACGACCAGTATTGTTAATCATTTTCAATAGTATATAAAATACCGCTCCTTTTAGGGCGGTTTTTTTATTCCTTTTTCCGAAATTGCGACTAAATCTATTTTTAATTGAAAACTGTTTTACACTTTTTGAGCTACCCTTTGAGTGTGCTGTATTACCTACTCTTTGGGCTCCTGCTTATCATAATGCATCCCATTCAATGGTTTTGCCTGAAGGTTTTTGGCTATCAAGCCCATAAAATAAGTGTTGACTACCTCAACTTTTTTTTAATCTGTTGCTTGCGTGTTTTAGGCACCCGTTTTTATTTTCCGGTGCCTAGGGATATTCCAAAAAATGTCCCGCTTATCATAGTCACAAACCATCAAAGCATGTATGACATTCCGCCCATAATATGGAAATTGAGGAAATTCCATCCCAAATTTGTTTCCAAAAAAGAGCTGGGCAAAGGGATCCCCAGTGTGTCTTTTAATTTGCGTCACGGAGGCTCTGTTTTAATTGACCGTAAAAACCCCGCAGAGGCTATCAAAAAAATGACCGGTTTTGCCCACTATCTGGAAACCCATAAAAGAAGTGCTGTTATTTTTCCGGAAGGAACGCGTAGCAGGACAGGGGTGCCTAAAACCTTTCACAAAAAGGGATTGCAAACACTCATAAACAATATGCCCTCATCCTATATACTTCCCATTACCGTAAACAATTCGTGGAAATTACAACGGTATGGCCTGTTTCCTGTTCCGCTGGGGGTTTCTTTAAAATTTAAAGTGCACCCTGTAATAAAAACGGCTGACTTTTCTACAGAAACATTGATTGACACCCTTGAACTACAAATCAAAAACGCTGTAAAACTTTAATATGGCAATCATAGACGAGGCAAAGCTTATTGAAAACACCATTGCATTTGTCAAAGAAACATTGCAAAATGCTGAGGGCGGCCACGACTGGTTTCATATTGAGCGGGTCTATAAAAACAGTATTTTGATTGCAACAGAAGAAAATTGCGATATGTTGGTTGTTCGTTTGGGAGCGTTACTTCACGATATTGCTGATAGTAAATTTCATAATGAAGACGAAACGGTGGGACCAGAGGTTGCCAGAATCTTTTTAGAAAATGAACAAGCACCAAAGCACGTTAAAGAGCATGTCATTCAAATTATTAAAAATATCTCTTTTAAAGGAGGTAATGTAAAAGGTTCGTTTCATTCCCCGGAGCTTGAGATTGTACAGGATGCAGACAGGCTTGATGCTCTTGGAGCCATTGGTATTGCTAGGGCATTTAATTATGGTGGATTTAAAAACCGGAAACTTTATGACCCAGCCATTGGACCCAATACAAACCTCACCAAAAAAGAGTATAAAAACTCAACAGCACCCACCATCAATCACTTTTACGAGAAGCTCTTGCTTTTAAAAGACAAAATGAATACTGAAGCCGGGAAAAGGCTGGCTCAAAAAAGACATGATTTTATGGAAGCGTTTTTAAAACAGTTTTATGCCGAGTGGAATGGTAGCTAATAATTGTCTAAAAGGGCTCGGTAAATGACTGCTTTAAAACAATTTCATTTGACCATTAGATTCATTTAGGTTAGCCTGTCTGGCGGAAGCATACAAGCTTGTATTTAAGGGCTCCCATTTATCAGCAGGCAAAAACTTTTTTCTGGCAATAGCAAACTGCTGGTGTATTTGTTCAGCAATATTCCCCTCTCCTTTAATTCTTCTTCCGTATTGCGAATTGTTTAAAGTTCCACCGTGACAAGCGGCTATTTGATGCAGGACTTTTTCAGCCCTGTCAGGCATTGTTTTTTTTATCCACTCCGTAAAGACTTCTCCTATTGAGCCGTTGAGTCTTACAATAGTGTGTCCCACTGAAACTGCTCCCCTTTTTGCTACTTCTTCAACCAGTGGTAAAATATCATGGCTGTTGATCGCAGGAATAATAGGCGCCATCATCACGTTTACCGGGACACCAAGCTTTGTTAGAACTTCAACAGTTTCAAGTCTCTTTTTTATTGAGGCTGTGCGCGGTTCTAAAATACGTCTGGTGGATTCATCCAGTGAGGTTATTGAAATTGAGACGTGTATGAGATTGTCTTTTGCCAGCACTTCCAAAATATCCATATCGCGTTGGATCAGTGCATTTTTGGTAATGATACCCACAGGGTGTTTGTATTTTAAAAATACCTTTAGGAGTTCTCTGGTAATTTCGAGTTTTTTTTCAATGGGTTGATAGCAATCTGTGTTTCCGGAAAGCACAATGGTATTTGGAACCCAGTTCTTTTTCTGCAGATGTTTTTCAAGCAGTTCGGGGGCATTTTTTTTAACCAGGATTTTCTGTTCAAAATCAAGCCCTGCGTTATACCCCCAATATTCGTGTGAGTTTCTGGCATAACAATACACACATCCGTGTTCACACCCTTGATAAGGATTGAGTGAATATCCCATTCCAATATCCGGGCTTGTGACTTTATTGACGATTGTTTTGGAAAAGGTGGCTATAAAAACTGTTTTGGAATTTTGAGGTTCATCTCCTTCCATAGCACAATAATTGAGAAAGTCATCCCTTAATTCCTGATGGTGTTCCAGAAACTTATTGTCAGTGTTGTGTTGTGCGCCACGTCCTTTGATATAAGTAGACATAAAAATACCTTTGAATTTTTTACTAATCTCAAAGGTATCTTATTAAGTTTTATGTTCCAAATTATATTGGATTATTTCCAATTATAGAATATTTAATTTTAAGAATTGTTTTTTGGAATTTTTTCTTCCAAGAAAGACCATTTCTTTTCCGTTAAGAGAGGTGGAAATACCCTGTCTTACAAAAAATGGCACTTTGCTATCCTTTTCATCCACAATGCTTTTAAAAGTATAGTTGCCATCCTGATCAATTTTTATGGCAAATAGGTTTGATTTTTTTGTTCTGGCTTGTCTGAATTCAATCCTGTCGTTCCTGAGTTTTCTTATTTTATCTGAGCAATTGATAAACAAATAAGTATCATCATCCACTACCGTGGAAGAAAAAGACAAATACCCCATGCCTGCCCCTGCGGTTGTTTGTTGTTTATTGATGTTCCTAGCCCATACCAATTTTCCGTCGCCATTTATTTTTACTGAAACAATATCATTATAATGGTAATTTGTGTAAGTATTCATAACACCATTTGGGCCCATGGTTGTGTGATGTCTAATAAAAAACTCTTCAGCATTGATTATTATGTCACCGTTGTGTGCCAAAAAGCCACTCCTGAAAGATAAATTGCGCAGCTCCTTGTCTTTGCTTTTTCCATATTTATCAATTATAAATTCCTCTGTAAACGGCTCAAAGCTGCTATTTTCAATTTGTAATGTCCCAGGGTTGATATCAAATCTGGTTACTCCTTTATAGCGGCGGTCATTTTTTTCAGAATAAAAACCTGCACAAGAGATTTTATCGTGATCCCTTAATACAAATAAAGAGCCAACAAAATTATCTCCTGTTTTAAAACTAACACTTTTTTGTTCATTGGCGGAAATTTTATACAATTCATAATGGTAATTGCTTTCTTTTCCTTTTTTGGTTTTTCGGGAGTTGTTTTCAAAAACTTTCCCAAGTAAATAAATTTCACCTGTGACATCATCCACATCTATGTTTTCATAGTCAAATAACCTGTCTTTGATGTCCTTTTTGAACTCTTTTTCAAAAACCGGGTTGAAATTTTTGTCATATACATAGAGTCGCTGGGTTTGTGAATCTTTGTCTTTAATATCAAAATTGATACAGAAAAAATTCTTGTTTTTTGAAAAAGTAACTTCCCCGAGATGACTTGCGTCTTTTTGATTCAAACCATTGTTGACAAAGAAAAACCCTATTCCAACGGAAAAATATTTTTTAACATCACTTTCATCAAACGAAAACAATATTCTGGATTGAAAGGAAAGTGAAGACAAAGGCGCTTCGAGAACATTGAATTTATAAAGGTTTGATTTTTTATCGATTTCTGTTTCAAGTAAAAAAACCTTCCCGTCATAAATATTTATGCCCATGATTGTGTTTTTGTCAATTTCAATTGTTGTTTCTTTTAAGAGTTTTAGGTCTTTACTATAATGTTCAACAATGTACTCTTTTGGACTTCTAATTATACCTCCAAAAATGGTTCTTACGGTAACAAAACCCCCATTATCATCACTTTCGGAAAACTCGAGTGCTGAATGTTTGTTTTTGTCTTTAAATACTTCACTTTGAGATGAGGCAATGGAAATTTCTTGAGAAACCACCGGTTGTAGAAAACACAGGGCAATACATAATAGTAGTTTTTTCATGTCTTTTATGGTTGGATTAAAATATATTGAACGACAATGATAATAAAAAAATCCTCTTACGAGGATTTTTTATCTTATTTTCCTGAAAACCGCGCTTTTCGTTTTTCCAAAAAGGCTGTTGTTCCTTCCTTGAAATCTGCCGTGCCAAAACAATTCCCAAACTCCTCAATCTCGACTTTAAAGCCGTTTATACTTGTTTTATAATTTGCATTTATAGCCCTGATGGCTGATGCAACTGCAAGCGGGGAATTATTTATTATTTTTTTGGCCAGGTTTTCTGCCAACGCAGGCAACTCATCTTGGGTGGTTACATGATTGACCAAACCATATTCAAGGGCTCTTTGGGCATCAATCATACCGGCTGTCATAATGAGCTCCATTGCCCTTCCCTTGCCCACCAGTTGTGGAAGGCGTTGTGTGCCTCCATATCCGGGAATAACCCCCAAGGAAACTTCTGGCAAACCCATTTTCGCATTTTCACTAGCAATCCTAAAATGAGCAGACATCGCCAGTTCCAGACCACCACCAAGCGCAAAACCATTTACCGCAGCAATCACTGGCGTTGACAAATTAGCTACAAAATCAA
>JBBDVI010000144.1:0-17480 GCA_040903465.1 Flavobacteriaceae bacterium | reverse complement strand
AAAGCCACATCCACCCGACCTAATGGATTTCCCAAATCTGTTTGGACAGGCTGACCAAATTCAGTCCCGCCGTCTTTTGAAAAAACAACCTGCACTTTACTTTGACCTTCAACAGCAGTAAACCACGCCGCCGCCAAAGTATTTCCAAACGCATCAACCCGGGGGCCATTGACAGGGCAGCCCGCAATTTCCCAGTTATCGTTGTGTACAGTTTCAGGAAGCGTCCACATCTCATCTTCATATTTCACTAAGGAAATATCCCTTATTTCCTTTTCTGAACGATCCCTGTAAACAACCACGATACCTGCATTTGTCCTCGCTGCAGAAGTCTGGCAACAGTCACAAACGCTTTCGTCCAGCAAGAATTCTTTTTCAAGATTACCATCAGGATTCACTATCGCGGCACGCAACGTCATGGCGCCGCCTTCATGGCCGTGATGCCCGCCCGAAGTATTTCTACCATCCAGCCAGCTTACCATAAATTGGCTTTCGCCGAAAGGCGTATAAGAGACAAACCCATGCTCAGTCTTGGTGGTATCGCTGTGAATTTTAAAAGGGGTTGACCAGGCAGTTTCCTCCTGTTTTTGTGTTACAAAAACATCATAAGCATAGGTCGCAGTATCTGACTTTTTAAGGAAATGGGCAATATAGTTATCTCCGTTTTTTGCAATCTGCGGATAATCTGCCCAGTTGACAAACCAGTCGGTGCCGGAAGCAATAGCCTCAGGGGTGGACCAAGCATCATCAATAAGACTACTGTAATATAATGTCGTTAAAGAATCAGTTTTAGTAGTGAATGAAAGCAACAAGTCATCGCCGTCTGAAAACAAATAAGGTAATGCGCTATTTTCAAATTTATCAAACGCAATGTCTGACGACAAAGGAGTCGTTGACTCTTTAGCAGACTTTTCAGGTTGTTTGCACGATATAGAGAGTAAAAGAAATGATACAGTTAATAAAAATAAATATTTTTTCATCTTCTTTTTATTATATCGGCTGGGCATTCTTAGGAAATTTAAGTTGATGGTTCTTACATTTGCTTTAAATGTATCTCCTTTCTTGAAGGAGGTACATTTTTTACATTGAGGGCTTTCCCATACAAATCAAAATCAGCGGCTTCTGTTATTATAACTTGATAGAATTCGCCGGTCTTTAAGTATACTTTGGTAGCATCAATCAGCACTTCATTATCCACGTCGGGGGAGTCAAACTCGGTTCTTCCCACAAAGTAGGTTCCTTCTTTTCTGTCGATAACCACCCTGAACTCTTTGCCAATTTTTTCCTGGTTTAGTTCCCACGAAATTTGGGACTGGATTTCCATAATCTCGTTGGCACGTTCTTGTTTGACTTCTTCCGGCACATCATCTTCCAAATTGTAAGCGTGGGTGTTTTCTTCATGGGAATAGGTAAAACAGCCCAACCGTTCAAAACGCATATCCTGCACCCACTGTTTCAGGGTTTGAAAGTCTTCTTCAGTTTCACCGGGATACCCCACGATTAATGTTGTTCTAATCGCCATTTCAGGAACGGCAGCCCGGAAGTCCTGCAATAATTTTGTGGTTTTGGCGTGTGTGGTGCCACGGCGCATGGATTTTAAAATAGCATCTGAAATATGCTGCAGCGGAATATCGATATAATTGCAAATCTTGGGTTCCGCGCGCATCACTTCCAGTACATCCATCGGGAAGCCAGTGGGAAATGCATAATGCAACCGAATCCATTCAATGCCTTCTACTTTTACCAATGCCTGAAGCAACTCTGCCAGGTTTCTTTTTTTGTATAGATCCAAGCCGTAATAAGTCAAATCCTGCGCGATAAGGATGAGTTCTTTTACCCCGTTTGCCGCCAGATTTTCAGCTTCTTTTACGAGATTTTCAATAGGCGTACTTCGGTGTTTGCCGCGCATAATGGGTATTGCACAAAAGGAACAAGGGCGGTCACAGCCTTCAGCTATTTTAAGATAGGCGTAGTTTTTTGGCGTGGTGGTGAGACGCTCTCCTATCAGCTCGTGTTTATAATCGGCTTCAAGGGCTTTTAGAAGGCCGGGAAGTTCGGTGGTACCAAAATACTGGTCTACAGAAGGGATTTCCTTTTGGAGATCGGGTTTATAGCGTTCAGAAAGGCAGCCGGTGACAAAGACTTTATCGACGAGGCCTTCTTCTTTTTTCTGAACATATTCCAGAATGGTGTTTATGCTTTCTTCTTTCGCGTTAGCGATAAAACCACAGGTATTGATTACCACAATATTGCCTTCCTCCTCGTGAACGACATCTTTGTTGTTGGCTCTTAGCTGGCCCATCAAGACTTCAGAGTCATAAACATTCTTGGAACAGCCTAGCGTGACTACATTAATCTTATTTTTCTTTAAGGTTTTTGTGCGCATATTTTATTTTAAAGGACTGCAAAGATACAACCTAATTTATACCTTTTACCTATTTAAGTATCTTATTGAAAACTACTTGCTATCAAAAGCTCCCTTTTTCTTTTCCTGAGCATACTGTTTCGTAATTCAGTTCTGTGGTTTTTGGGCATTATGAGGTTTTATGTCTTTTATTTAAAAAATACTTCTCAGTTACTACAATTAGGATAGCACCAATGATGTATGCCACCAGATCTTGCAAGGAAAAAGAAGCCTCCAACACCGTTTTCGCTAATCGGGATTTTTCCAATCCGATTATAGCTACAAAATTGAAATACTGTAAAAATTCTATAACAAAGGAAAATAGCAGGACAAAATCGATATTTTTACAATACCCCTTATAAAACTATACATTAAAATCACAACGAGAACATCGCCAAGATATGGTCTGATAAAATTATCTTTAACGTAAAGCGCGATAATAACTTCAGTGATAAAAAGCAGTACCGTCAGGAAAAAGTATTTTAAATCAAACCTTAAGCTGTTCATCGTTCCGACAGAGAAGAGAGGTTTGTTTACTTAAAAAAGGAGTCCACAAAATCATATTTACTGAATATCTGCAGGTCTTCTGCTCCTTACCCAATCCCTATATATTTCACAGGAACCTGCAACTGGTACTGCAATGAGTTTTATTATTACTAAAAACACTATATAAAACCCGATTACCTTACTCAAAAGGGTCTTAAGATATCTTTTTGGGATCTTCTAATGATAATTTTCAGGGGCTCTCCTGCGTTTGCTCACTTGCTCATAGACATAAGCCCATTTAAGAAGCTCTGATTCCTGATAGGGCCTACCGATAATAGTAAGGCCTTTTGGAGCTTTTTCTTCAGTATATCCCATAGAAACGGTAATAGCTGGGAATTTGGCCACCGCCGCGTAGGCTGCATGAAAATTGTTTATAGATAGGATTCCGTCCAATTTATATTTGTCCATTGGCCGTTCAAAGAATCGCTTTCCACGGTGTACCAGGGTGTCCTCGATCACGATGAACTTCTCCTCTGTAGTGGTGTCGGCTATGATCCCTTGAAACAGCTTTTGTCCGTAAGGAGCGCGTCTCAGGGAGTCCAGCTGATTGTATGCCACCACATCCTGAACAGATTCAAATTTCAGGTCCTTATCCCCATAATTCTTAAAATACTTGGGCAAGTCCCCTTTCATTTCTAGATTGAGATAGTTAATAAAATTGGGGAGTTGGACTTCCTCCGTTTCATATTCAATGATCTCAGCTCCTCCTTTTTTCAGGTCTTCCACCGCCTGCACATATAAAGCATCCCCCATCAAACCTTTCATGACACCAAATTTCTTACCCTTAAGAGATGCGTTTTTAAGTCCTTGGTAAAAATCTATTATTTTATTCTGGTTTGCCAGCGAAGCAGGGTCTTGAGCATCCTCCCCAGTCATCGCCGAAAGCAAGATCGCATTGTCAATAACAGATTTGGTGATGGGTCCCGGTGTGTCTAGAGAAGCTGAAATAGGCACTATACCTCCCCGGCTTATCACTCCCACAGTAGGCTTAAGCCCTACTAGGGAACCTTGGCTGGAAGGTGAAAGAATGGAGCCGGCGGTTTCCGTACCCACAGCTACGGGTGCAAAGTTTGCCGCCACTGCCACTGCGCTTCCTGCGCTTGAGCCTCCTGTATCAAGTATCTTTCTTCCGTAGGGATTGAGCGTTTGTCCGCCTATAGCAGAGTATCCGCTGGGACAATCCCCGCAAAAGAAATAAGCCCATTCACTTAAATTCGCCTTTCCCAGGATAAGCGCGCCATTTTCCTTCAACCGCTCCACGAGAAAGGCATCTTTAGTAACATTTTTAGCTAAAGCTTCCGCTCCTGCCGTGGTTGGCAGGTTTTCAGTATTGATATTGTCTTTTAAAAGCACCGGAATTCCGTAGATGGCGTGCTTTCTCCCACCTTCCTTTAACGCCCGGTCCTTTTCTCTTGCCTCATTAATTATATCGGGATTGAGGGCAATTACCGAATTAAGGGAGAGCTCATTAATACGGTCGAAAGTGCGAATGCGTTCCAAATAGAAAAGGCTTAATTCTTCATAGGTAAGATCTCCCCGGTCAATAGCGTTCTGAATGCTTGGGATATCCTGCTCAAGGATAATCGACTTAAGGGCTTCATAGCGCTGCTTGCTGAAAGCTTCCATATCTTTTATAAATGGTGCCCAAAGCACATCCAGGTCGATATATTCCGAATCAAGGACCTTATATTCTCTTTCTTCTACAGAAAGTGTATCTGAAGGATTGGTTTCGGCGGTGTCAGTAGTACCCTGTTTGCAGCCGATGATAACCAAAGCAGATAAAAGCAAAAGATATTTTTTCATAGTAGATATAAATGGTTATTATATAAAAAAAGAATCCACAAACTCATATTTGTTAAACACCTGAAGGTGTTCCATGCCCTCTCCCACGCCAATATACTTAACAGGAATCTGAAACTGGTCACTGATGCCAATGACCACCCCGCCTTTTGCGGTACCGTCAAGTTTAGTTACAGCAAGAGCGGTTACTTCTGTGGCCGCAGTAAATTGTTTGGCTTGTTCAAAAGCATTTTGACCTGTGGAGCCGTCAAGAACCAAAAGTACTTCATGGGGAGCATCGGGCACGACCTTTTGCATCACCCGTTTTACCTTTGTGAGTTCGTTCATCAGGTTGACTTTGTTGTGCAGGCGTCCGGCAGTATCAATGATGACCACATCTGCGTTTTGGTTGACTGCGCTTTGCAGTGTGTCAAATGCCACAGAGGCGGGATCACTGCCCATGCTTTGTTTTACAATGGGTACCTCTGCGCGGTCTGCCCAGATTTGCAATTGATCAATAGCTGCTGCCCTGAAAGTATCTGCAGCACCCAGCACCACGCTTTTTCCTGTTTTCTTGAACTGGTGGGCCAATTTACCAATTGTTGTAGTTTTTCCCACTCCATTAACACCCACTACCATAATCACATAAGGTTTTTTATTAGAAGGCACTGAGAACTCCGTTGCATCACCGGATTCAATTTCGGATAGTAAGCCTGCTATTTCTTCTCTTAAAATAAGGTTGAGTTCATCTGTCCCCAGGTATTTGTCTTTGGCAACACGGGCTTCAATCCTATCGATAATTTTCAAGGTTGTATTAACCCCCACATCTGAAGACACCAAGATTTCTTCAAGGTCATCCAATACTTCATCGTCAACTTTAGATTTTCCTGCAACGGCCTTGCTCAGTTTACCGAGAAAACTGGTTTTTGATTTTTCAAGACCCTTGTCAAGGGTTTCTTTTTTTTCTGAAGAGAATATTTTTTTGAAAAAACTCATGATTTTTTTGTTGTAGTGCAGTACAAATATAGGTAAAAAGGAAAAGCCGTCTCACCAAGTGGCGGACGGCTTTTCAAATATTTTAAAGCGGGTTTATTTTTGCTTGCTCATCCATTCATTGACGAGTTCAGGGGTTGTGATGGTTTCAACAAAAGTGTAAGCTCCTGTTTTTGGAGATTTTACCATTTTGATCGCTTTTGTTAAACGCTTAGATCCGGTTTGTATGGTACCAACTGATTTTTTTGCCATGACTTTAGAATTTTATTTGACAGTTTTACAAAGGTAAAACGTCTGTATTATTTAATTTCTTTGTGAACGGTTACCTTTTTCAAGACAGGGTTGAATTTCTTCAATTCCAATCTGTCCGGAGTGTTCTTTTTGTTTTTAGTAGTGATATAACGAGAAGTCCCGTTCATACCTGATTCTTTATGCTCAGTGCACTCTAAAATTACCTGGATTCTATTTCCTTTGCTTTTCTTAGCCATTTCTGTGAAAAATTTTTAGTAGATTATTTAGTTAAATAACCTTTCTCTCTTGCTTTTTTGATTGTAGCAGAGATACCATTTTTATTAATTGTTTTTAAAGCAGATGTGGATATGCGCAATGTTATCCATTTATCTTCTTCAGGGATGTAAAACTTTTTCTTAAGCAAATTAACGTTAAACTTGCGTTTTGACTTATTCATTGCATGAGAAACGTTGTTCCCAACCATTGCTCTTTTTCCTGTTAGCTCACAAACTCTAGACATTTCTATAAACTTTATTTCGTTATTTTAAAACAGGCTGCAAATTTAATACATTTTTATGTGTTGCACAACAAATAGATATTAGTTTTTTAAAATTTCTTTCCTGAGAAGTTCAAACGCTGTCGCTGATGCACTTTTTATGACCCTGCCACGTTGATTTCCAAAATTGAATTTCTCAGACTTTACACCATCCGGTGTTGCTATACCAATAAAAACCGTACCTACCTCATCATTTGAATCTCCTTTTGTAGGGCCTGCAATCCCAGTAGTAGAAAGTGCATAATCAGATTCATAGATGCTTTTTGCACCACGCGCCATAGCTTCTGCAACTTCAGCACTTACGACCCCATGTTGATCAATAAGTTCTTTTGGCACACCCAGGATTTTTACTTTGGTTTCTGTGGCATAGGTTACAAAACCACCATTAAAATATGCTGAAGCCCCTTCCATTGCAGTAATCATCTTTGCCATTTGACCACCGGTACAACTCTCTGCCAGCGCAAGTGTCTTATTGTTTTTAACAAGTAATTTTGCTACAACTTCCTCAATAGAGATTTCATCTTCAAACCCCACCATTATATTACCGATGAGTTTCTGTAAATAATTCACCTGATTGTCTATGGCAGCGTGCAGAGCAGCCTCATTGGTTCCTTTTGTGGATAACCTCAACCGCACCCTGCCCAATGAAGGCAAATAAGCTAATTTGATTTCCTGTGGTAAGTTATTTTCCCAATCTTCAATAATTTCTGCTATGGCACTCTCACCCATTCCTATAGTCAGGATGGTTTTATGCACAATAACAGGTCGTTGAAATCTTTTCTGAAGTCTTGGCAAGACTTCATTTTGCATCAAGCCTTTCATCTCATAAGGAACTCCCGGCATAGAGACAAAGACAGTATTATCTATTTCCATCCACATTCCCGGTGCGGTTCCATTTTTATTGAGAAGCGGAATTGCACGCGAGGGTACAAGTGCCTGCTGTTTGTTCAGTTCATTGGGAACCTTGTTTAGATGTTTCTCAAACAGATCGTTAATATGGTCCAGTGCTTCCTGATTTAAAATCAAGGTATCTTCAAAAAATTCACAGAAGGTATGTTTGGTAATATCGTCGTTTGTAGGACCCAAACCACCTGTGATCAAGACAATATCTGCACGTTTTTTTGCATTGGCAAAGCTTTCCAGTATATGGTTTTTTTCGTCCTGAACCGAAGTGATCTGAACGACCTGAACGCCAATTTTACTGAGCTCTGAAGCAATAAAAGCCGAGTTTGTGTCAACAATCTGACCAATGAGTATTTCATCACCTATGGTTATAATTTCAGCAAACATTACAGGTTATAATCTGTTTTCAGCTCTTTAAATACGTTTTGCAGTGTGGAATTTATTTTTTGCGCCTGTGATTCTATAGCGGCTTTATTTTTTGAAGTATTTGACCACGACTCTATCGCCGTCACTTCTTTTGTAAGGTTGAGGCCCAGCATCTCGAAGTTTGGCTTCATCTTGTGAGCAAATTGATAAGCTAAAGCACGGTTATTATTTTCAATGGCTTGCATCATCGCATTTAAATCTGGTGGGATTTCATCCAAAAATGTTTTGGCTATTACTGCCATAAATTCTTCATCACCGCCGGCGATTTCATTGAGGCTTTCTATAGAATATGTATTACTCATTTTAATTATTTTACTTTAATGGAGAATAGTTGTTTGTCTTCAATAAAACCCTTAAGTTCATCATTGGGGTTTACTTTTGCCACACCAGCCGGTGTGCCGGTAAAGATAATATCTCCAATCTTTAATGTGAAATATTTTGAAATATATTCGATTAACGCATCTATTTTCCACAACATATGTGAAGTATTGCCTTTTTGCACTACTTTTCCGTTGTTTTCCAAATGGAAATTTATATTGTTAACATCTTCAAAATTTGTTTTGGACAGAAAATTTCCCACTACTGCTGCACCGTCAAAAGCTTTGGCTTTTTCCCACGGAAGACCTTTTTCTTTTAATTTTGATTGTAAATCCCTGGCGGTAAAATCAATTCCCAGACCAATTTCGTCATAATATTTATGGGCAAATTTAGCTTCGATATGTTTTCCCACTTTTTTTATTTTAACCAAAATTTCAACTTCGTGATGTACATCATCAGAAAAATCCGGAATAAAAAAGGGCTGCTTTTTTAATAAAATGGCAGTGTCAGGCTTCATAAAAATTACCGGGTCTGCAGGCCTTTCGTTTGCCAGCTCTTTTATGTGCTCGGTATAATTTCTTCCTATACAGATTAATTTCATACGTTGAGGATTATAATCAAAACTATGTTTTTTTTATAGTTTAGTCCAATTTATTGTTCAATTTCCTGAGTTTTATGCCCGTTAGTACTTTTTTTGTGTAAAGCGGAAAATCTGCATTGAGGAGCCATCCAAAATACCCGGGCTCATTCTCAAGTACATCTTCTACTTTGCTTCCCCTGTGTTTTCCAAAGGCAAATACTTCTTCCCCTTGTTTGTTATACCCTATAAATCCGGCAAAATCAACAAACTTTTTATGTGAACTGAACTGCGCCAGGTACTTCATGTCATTTTCAAGTTCATCATACCTTTCCAGCTGGGCTTTTAATACTTCGTAAGTAGCAAGGGTATCTGCTTCTGCACTGTGGGCATTCGTCAAGTCTTTGTCACAATAGAATTTGTATGCCGCTTCCAGTGTGCGTTTTTCCATTTTATGAAAAATGGTTTGCACATCTATGGAAAGTGTATTTTTAAATTCAAAATCAACACCCGCCCTTAAAAGTTCTTCGGCCAGCAGCGGGATATCAAAGCGGTTTGAATTAAAACCACCCAGATCTGAATCTTTTATGAAGGCATAGACTTTTGGCGCAAGTTCTTTGAAAGTGGGTTCATTGGCAACCATTTCATCAGTGATGCCATGAATCGCAGACACCACCGGCGGAATGGACATTTGAGGATTCACCTTCCAGGTGTGGCTTTCCTTGTTTCCGTTTGGAAACACCTTTAAAATTGATATTTCCACAATGCGGTCTGATGCTATGTTTGTACCAGTTGTTTCCAAATCAAAGAAACAAATGGGTTTGTCCAGTTTTAATTCCATTATTATTTTTTATAAAAAACAAATTTACTATTTCTCATCGAGAAGCCCACAGCTAAATTTTGAAAAGATTTCTTTCAATCGCGTTTTAATATTTTAATTTTCAACATTAAATATTCGATAATTATTTCTATTTTTAGAATCAAAACCTGACCCATTGCTTAAATATATTGCATATGTAAGCAGGCAATCTTTTATTTTGTCTGAAGAGGAAATCACCAATCTTTTGGTCAATTGCAGGGTAAATAACTCCCGCAATAATATCTCCGGCATGCTGCTCTACTTTGACGGCACCTTCGTCCAGTATCTTGAGGGACCAAAAGAGCAAGTTGAGACTTTATTTCAGAAAATTTCAAAAGACAAACGGCATCATGAAGTAGTCACTCTTATGGAAGGTGATGCGAAGCAGAGGGAATTTGAAGATTGGTCCATGGCCTATAAACAAATCACAGCTTCTGAAGTTGAAAAAATAACCGGCCGCAGGGATTTTAAAAAAGAGGACCTTTTTAAAGGAAAAAATCCCGAGAGTGAACATCCCGGGATTGTATTGTTAAGGTCTTTTGTAAATAATTTACATATTTAGATTTCCCTGTTGACATCAAATGCTTCCAGATATTCAGCCACCCTTTTTACAAATTGACCTCCCAATGCTCCATTCACCACGCGGTGATCATAAGAATGTGACAGGAACATTTTGTTACGGATGCCGATAAAATCACCTTCAGGTGTTTCAATTACAGCAGGCACTTTTCTTATGGCGCCCAAAGCAAGTATCGCTACCTGAGGCTGGTTGATGATGGGTGTGCCCATAATGCTTCCAAAGGTTCCCACGTTGGTCACGGTATAAGTTCCGCCCTGGGTGTCATCAGGTCTTAGTTTACCTGTTCTGGCACGGGTTGCCAGGTCATTTACTGCTTTTGACATCCCCAGGAGGTTGAGCTGGTCTGCGTTTTTAATAACCGGTACAATCAGGTTGCCGTCTGCCAGTGCAGCTGCCATCCCGAGATTTATGCTTTTACGTTTGATTATTTTATCACCGTCAACCGAAATGTTGATCATCGGGAAATCTTTGATCGCTTTGGCAACAGCTTCCATGAATATGGGTGTAAAGGTGAGATTCTCTCCTTCTCTTTTCGCGAAAGCGTCTTTTACCTTATTTCTCCATTTCCATATATTGGTCACGTCAACCTCAATAAAAGATTGCACGTGTGCAGAGGTCTGTGTGCTTTCAACCATATGGTGGGCAATGATTTTACCCATTCTGGTCATTTCTATAATTTCATCTTCACCACTCACGGTAACCGGCACAGCAGCTTTTGTTGCCTGCAATGGCGCAGAAGTCTGGGCCTTTTCAGATTGAGCACCCGGTTTGGGTTGAGCAGACCTGCTTTCAAGATATTCAAGAATATCATTTTTGGTTACCCTGCCATCTTTTCCGGTTCCGGGAATGGCATCGAGTTCTTGTTGCGGGATGTTTTCTTTGGCAGCAATGCTTCTAACCAATGGCGAATAAAACCGCTCTGATGTGCTTTCAACGGGTGTTGAGGCAGTTTGTGAAGCAGCTACAGGTTGTTCAACAGCTGCGACAACTTCAGGAGAGGGTGCTTCTGCTTTTGTTTCTGCGGTAGTACTTTGGCTACCGGTGCCTTCTACCTCAATTATGGCAATGGTTTGCCCCACCTGAACTACATCATCAACGTTAAAGAGTTTTTCTACCAAAACACCATCTACTTCACTGGGCACTTCAGAATCCACTTTATCTGTGGCAATTTCAAAAACAGCTTCATCTGCTTCTATGGTATCACCCACTTCCTTGAGCCAGTTAGTAATTGTTGCTTCGGCGACACTCTCGCCCATTTTAGGTAATTTTAATTCAAATTTTGCCATAACTTTTTTTGAAAGTACATTGGTTTATGCGTTTGCAAAATTAAATATTTTTTTATCCTTCTGAGGGTATTTTGTGATTTATTCTTTGTGAACGCTATAAGAAGGACTATGATGTGCTTTTTCTCCCGAAGTCAAAAACTTCTCCTTTTTCATTGCTGCTGTCACTTCCCAAAACAAAGTCACAGTTGATAGGACGTATTCTGAAGGTGTTTTCTTTGTTTTTGAGATACTCCATCGCTTCAAATATTTTTTCGTAAGCAATATAATTGGCATCAAAAATAAACTGCGAGTCAGCTATTGATTCATCTGTAATGGCACTCTTTGAAATGGATTTCAGGTCCACACCAGAGGCATCACTGAGTTTTTTCATAAACCCAATATTATCACTCAATAAATAGTAATTTTCAGGTGCGTGTGAATTGTGGTTTTCTTTTGAACCTTTCAAGGCATTGAAGAATTTTGCCACTGAAACACCTGCAAAAACGAAACTCTTGAATATGTTTGACCCTTTAAAATGTTTTTTGTAGAAGATGTGCATGGCACCATAAAACCGTTTCAGGTATGCTTTGTTTTTTATGGTGCTCTCACCCTTGTAGTGCAGCACGGTGGTTTTACCGAAAAAGTAATTTTTATAACCTGCTTTCAGGAGCTTGTATGAAAGGTCGATATCTTCGCCATACATAAAATAGTCTTCATCAAATCCGCCCACTTTTTCATAGACGCTTCTCTTCAGCAACATAAAAGCGCCGACGAGCACGGCTGCTTCACCCACGTCTTTGTCGTGAATATGCCTTGCATAGTAACTGTGCTTTTTCGATTTCAGGCCCAGGATTTTATAAAATGCCACTTTAGGAGTGGGAATGTTGCGTTTGCTTTCAGGTAAAAAGTTGCCGGTTCCGTCAATGAGCCTTACGCCTATGGCTCCCGGGTTTTCTGTGCTTTCAGCAAATTTCAGGGTTTTTGTAAATGTGCCTTTGGCAACGGCAGTATCAGGATTTAAAATACAGACATATTCCCCTTTGGCAATGGCAACTCCCTGATTGTTGGCTATGCTGAAGCCCAAATTTTCCTTATTCTCAATGAGCTTGATTTGCGGGAATTTCTTCTTCACCATCTCACAACTACCATCCTCAGAGTTGTTATCCACCACAATGATTTCAGACTCGATGTCAGCCAGTGCTTCCCTTACGCTCAAAATGCACTGTTCCAAGAAATAGCGCACATTGTAGTTGAGAATAATTACTGACAGCTTCATGTAGGTTAATGAAAGATTTTGAACAAATATAAATGATTTTAAAAGATGAATTCCCGTTTTTAGGTTTTAAGTGAACTCTCAAACGGAATGCGGTTTAAAATACTTCTTCCCAGGGTAACCTCATCTGCATATTCAAGCTCATCACCCACGGCAATCCCTCTTGCTATGGTTGTGGTGATGATGTCCAAACCTTCAATTTGCTTGAATATATAAAAGTTGGTCGTGTCTCCTTCCATCGTGGAACTCAATGCAAATATCAATTCTTTTACCTCACCGGCTTTTACTTTATCAACCAGTGACTGGATTTTTAAATCATTTGGGCCAATACCGTCCATAGGTGAAATCTTTCCTCCCAAGACATGGTACAGCCCCCTGAACTGACTGGTATTTTCAATAGCCATGACATCCCTGATGTCTTCCACCACACAAACAAGTTCTTGGTTTCGGTTTGGGTTTGCACAGATTTCACAAAGATCAACATCTGAAATATTATGACAATTGTAGCAAAATTTGATTTCACTTCTCAAATGGCGGAGGGCATCTGAAAGGTTTTCAGTTTGTTCTTCAGGCTGCCTCAGCAAGTGAAGTGCCAGACGAAGTGCAGTTCGCTTTCCAATGCCGGGTAGTTGAGAAATCTCATTTACTGCCTTTTCCAATAATTTGGAAGAAAATTCCATACATCTTATTTAATAATTACTTTTTTTGTAGTCACACCATTTTCATTGTTAATCCTCACATAATAAATGCCGGCTGTCAAATCAGAAATATCAATCTCGTGTGTGTTTTTCATAGTAACTTCATTTTTAAAATAAAGTAGTTTCCCTGAAGCGTCAAATATCCTTATTTGTGAAAGGTGGTTTTTATCCCACTTTAAATAGAGACTGTTCTCAGCCGGATTTGGATATACGGAAAGGTCATTAAACATGGTAAGGGCATCATTTGCCAAAACACCGTCATATACATCAGAAGCCCACAAACCCCTACCATAAGTCGCTGCATAAATTTTATCTTCAGCATAATTGATTTCAAGTTCGTTTACAATTACATTAGGCAAGTTGTTATTAAAGACCTGCCAGTTTGCAAAGCTATTGTCAATATAATATACACCATAATTCATCCCCAGATAGAGGCCGTCTTCAGAATTGTCTTGCCAAACTAGTGCTAAAGCCGCAAAATCTGGTAAATTCTTGAGGTATGATTGCCAGGTTTGTCCACCATCTACAGAGACCATTACTTTTTCTGAACCTGTTAAGGATACTGCTATTTTATCAGGATTTGTTGGATGAATAGCTATCGAATTTACCCACCCGTTAAAATTTGAAACCAACAGCCAGAATCCTCCTCCTTGTGAATTTTTATAAAGTTTGTTTTCGCGAGAAGCAAACATAATATCAGGATTGCTTTCTGAAATTTTCAGATTATGAATATTATCACCCAGATCCTGTGAAATAGCTATCCAACTATCTCCTCCATTAGTAGACTTAAAAACTTTGTTATAGCCTAAATAGATTGTATTTGAAGCCTGTGGATCTTGTTCAAATGGAGTCACCCAGTCTCCTTCTCCCGGCACGGGCTCGTCAATACCTGTATAATTCAAGCCGGCGTCAATTGTCTTATATAATTGTCCAAATTGAGTAGTGCCGTACATGATGCTTGAATTGTCTTTGTCAATAAATGTCTCCATACCATCAGCCCCAAGCCAGTCCTGCCAACCTTGAGAATCAGTATAAAAAGAAGTCCCATTGTCTTGAGAGCCACCCGAAATCACTGCCGGGTCTGTTTGTGAAACACCAAATTTATAAAACTGACGTATTCCTAAGCCTTCCGTAATATCTGTATAATATGAAGAATTGACGTTAGTTGTATTGGTAGCTTTAAAAATTCCTCCGTCTGTGGCAGTATATAGTGTGTTTCCGTAAAAAGCCATAATATCAACATCTGCATGATTGTAGCCAATATTGTTTGAAGCTGCAGTACCGGGAATCCAGTGTGAAGTGGGCTCAAAAGAGACACCTCCATTATTAGAATACCAAGTCTGTACACCGGCAACATGTACTTCACTGACATTGTTTGGATTAACTGCAATATCCATATCCCTGGGCGCCTGACCACTATCATCACTAGCAGTGAGGCTGTACCCAAAATAGTTATTCGTTCCGTGATTTAACTTTGTAAAAGTTGCCCCGCTATTTGTTGACACATAAAAAGCTCCAAACTTGGAGTTCATTGCCTCTAAAACATAAACCGTTTCCTGGTCATCTTCTGAAATGCCAATCATTTTAGCGCCGGTATTATCAAATCCTGATATAACTGAAAAAGTAGCTCCGCCATCGGTGGATTTGTGAAATAGAATTCCAGAGGCATAGACGGTGTTTAAATCACCCGGTTTGAATTCAATGTCATAACCTCTACTGTCAGAAATAACACTTGTCCAAGTTGAACCTCCATTGGTTGATCTGTAAACCCCGGAGTTTTCAGAACTTGCAAAAATTATGTTTGTATTAGTAGGGTGTATCACTATTTTATTGATTAATGAATTGCCAGCTGCGCCTATTTGACTCCAGGTAGCCCCACCATCTGTAGACTTATAAATTCTTCCGTTTGTTGAACCGAAAAAATAAGTATTTGGGTTACCGGGCATTATTGCTGTTGAATAGACAGAGAGATTTGAAAAATAATCAGACAGGGGCTGCCAGTTTTGGCCTCCATCGATTGTTTTCCAAACACCTCCAGTTTCACCCCCGACGATGATGTGATTTTCATTAGTTTCGTCAATTGAAAATGCTGTGATTCTTCCCACACCGGGATTCCATCCTGATGTTGCATTCCAGTTGAGCGGGCCCAATTCTTCCCAGTTGTCATTGAGCAAAGCCCTAGTATTTGAGTTGGTGTTAAGTTGAACATTAAATTGCTCTAGTTCTTGAATGTAATGTCCTGAAGATCTCAAATAACCATCCTCATTCATCATCCTGAGTGCCATGTACTCCCATCGCTTGTATTGCTTGTAACCGGAACCTTTTCCTTTGGACTTGTCCTGAAAAAAAGTTTCAGCACTTTGTTGCACTTCTTCAACTTTGTGGGTTCCTTCATCAATCATTAATAAATACTCCTGAGAGAAAGCATTGTCTGAAATAAAAAATGCAACAATCAAAAAGATAAAGATTTGGGAAGATTTTTTCATTTTATTTTTTTTTTCAAAAATACTAAAATAAGCATCAGGTGTGAACATAATTTGTACTTTTAATGGCTGAAAAAACATTTACAGAATGCAGCCATCTCATATTATATTCCTCATCCTCGGTTATTTCGGTGTTCTTCTTTTAATTTCCCACTTTACCAACAAAGGCGGAAGCAATGCTGATTTCTTTAAAGCAGGAAAAAAATCACCGTGGTATTTGGTAGCCTTTGGTATGATAGGGGCATCTTTAAGCGGTGTGACTTTTATTTCGGTTCCAGGATGGGTGGAAGCTTCACAGTTTGGCTATTATCAGGTGGTATTGGGATATATTTTGGGATATGCCGTTGTGGGTCTGGTCTTGCTCCCTTTATATTATAGGCTTAACCTCACCTCTATTTATACTTATCTGGAAGGCAGGTTTGGCGATGTTTCCTATAAAACCGGGGCTTCGTTTTTTTTACTGTCAAGATTGATTGGCTCCAGTTTCAGACTGTATCTGGTTGCTGTTGTGTTTCAAACGTTGATATTTGATGCCGCCGGATTTCCGTTTTGGGCAACTGTATCAGTAACTATTTTGTTTATCTGGCTCTACACCTTTAAAAGCGGGATCAAAACAATTGTCTGGACTGATACCCTGCAAACCTTGTTTATGCTTATTTCTGCAGGAGTGGCTATTTATTATTTATCAAACAGTTTAGGAGTTGCCGGTTCTGATCTAGTTACTTATGTGAGTGAAAGCGAACTTTCAAAAATGTTCTTTTTTGAGGATTATAAAAGTGCCAACTTTTTCTGGAAACAGTTTTTGAGCGGGGCTTTTATTACCATCGTGATGACCGGTTTGGATCAGGATATGATGCAAAAAAACCTGACATGCAGAAACCTGAAAGACGCTCAAAAAAATATGTTTTGGTTTACCATCGTGCTGGTTTTGGTAAATCTCGTCTTTTTGGTTTTGGGGCTTTTATTGATTTCATTCGCACAGCAAAACAATATTGCAGTAGACAGACCTGACCTGTTATTCCCTGTTATTGCAACACAATCGGGGTTGGGATTGGTCATGGCAGTGTTTTTCTGTTTGGGGCTTATTTCAGCTGCTTTTTCCAGTGCAGAAGGCACGTTGACTTCCTTAACCACTTCATTTTGAATAGATATTTTAGATATTGAAAAAAAATATACGCTTGAACGACAAGAAAGAATAAGAAAACAGGTCCATAAAGCAGTTGCTTTGGTTTTTATAATCACAATGCTAATTTTTGAGTATATCATCAAAGATGAGAGTGTGATTGAGAGATTGTTTGTTTTTGCGGGATATACATATGGCCCGTTGCTTGCCCTTTATGCTTTTGGGTTGTTTACCAAATTTCAGGTAAAAGATAAGTTTGTGCCAATTGTGGCCATACTATCACCCATACTTTCCTATATAATAAGTATTAATAGCTTGAAATGGTTTGGTTTTGAATTTGGATTTTTTATCCTCATTTTAAACGGGTTTCTAGCGTTTATGGGCTTAGTACTGATTCGTGCCAAGCAAAACTAAAGTACAAGCAACTTCAACTTCAATATTGTTTTTTTGGAGTAGCTCATAAAACTCA
>JBBDVI010000143.1:0-18166 GCA_040903465.1 Flavobacteriaceae bacterium | reverse complement strand
TTTTGTTCCTTTTTACCCTTGACGTCTTCCAGAAGTCTGTTCAGGGATGCATTTGTTGATTTTCTATCCTTTGTATTGAGTTTGTAACCAAATTTCTTTATGATTCCTTGCAGCGCTGTAATTTTTTCATCATTGGGTTCATCATGCACCCGGTATACAAAGGTTTTTTTAGGTGTTTGCTTTCCAATGAATTCTGCTACTTTTTTATTTGCCAAAAGCATGAATTCTTCTATGAGATGGTTTGCTTCTTTACTTTCCTTGAAATAAACACCCTGGGGATCGCTTTTTTCGTCTAAAATAAATTTTACTTCAACTTTATCAAAAGAAATAGCGCCATTTTGCATGCGTTTGCGACGCAAGGTTTTAGCAAGTTTATTCATTGTTTTAACAGCATCAACAATATTTTCTTTTACGTGGTAACTGTCACCGGTGAGTGAAATTTTATTGGGTATTTCTCCTTTTCCCGTTTCTATAATGTGCTGCGCTTCTTCATATGCAAATCTCGCATCACTGTATGTTACTGTTCTTCCAAACCATTGTTTTCTGATTTCGGCTTTTTCATTGATTTCAAATACCGCTGAAAAAGTGAATTTATCTTCATTCGGCCTGAGTGAGCAAGCAAAATTTGATAAAACTTCAGGAAGCATAGGAACCACACGATCTACTAAATAAACTGAAGTTGCCCGTTCATAAGCTTCATCATCCAGTATGGTACCGGGTTCCAGGTAATGTGCTACATCTGCAATGTGAATTCCAATTTCGTAATTCCCATTTTCCAAAACTTCAAAACTCAGGGCGTCATCAAAATCTTTTGCATCTGCGGGATCAATGGTGAACGTGAGTGTATCACGCATATCCCGACGTTTTTTTACTTCTTCGGGATTTATTTTAGTATCTATCTTTTCAGCAAATTCTTCTACGCCTTCAGGAAAATCATAAGGCAATCCATATTGTGCTAATATGGAGTGAATTTCTGTGTTATGTTCACCCGGTTTTCCCAGTACTTTAATTACGGTTCCGAAAGGGGAATCAGCTTTATCGGGCCATTCATCCATTTTTACTAGAACCTTATCTCCTTGCTGTGCGTCTCCTATTTTATCTTTTGAGATAAATATATCGGTATACATTTTTCCATCAGATGTGGAGACAAAGGCAAAGTTTTTCTGAATAGCGATTACACCCACAAATTCGGTTTTGTTGCGTTTGATAATGCTGGTAATTTCGCCCTCGAGCTTTGATTGTTTTCTCCTTTTGTAAATATAAACTTCAACTTCATCGTGATGAAGCGCTTTATTCAGGTTTTTATTAGTGATGAAAACATCATCTTCGAGCCCTTCAACAATCACATAGCCTTGTCCTCTGGCTGTCATATCCAGTTTTCCGGTGTGGTATTGATTTCCTTTTTTGATGCGGTATTTACCGCGCTCAGTTTCCTCAATCTGATCTTTACCCTGAAGTTCTTTTAATTTTTTTATAATTTGATTTCTGCTGCTGGCATCATCAACTCCTAATTTAGCACCTATTTGTTTGTAATTGAATGTTTTAGATGAATCTAATAAGAGGATTTTAAGAATGCTTTCAGAGAGATTTGGAATCTTGTTACTTGAGTTTTTTCTTTTTTTGTTTGCAGACATGCAATGTGTATTTTATTGATGTTAAAATTACGTCATAATTATCAAAGTTCTTAGTTTTCAATATAAAGATTTGTTAACTTAGTGAGATAAGAGGTATCTCAGTTTAAAAATAAACTTTGAGTCGAATAATATAAAAAAATTAAATGAAAAATTTTGTTGTGGCCGCTATTTTTACTTACGCCCATGAATTTGCTGTTTTAAGGCTTATTCTGGAGCAGCGGGGCATCTCTCATTTTTTTCAAAATGAAACCATGTTGAGCGTCCTTCCCTTTCATTCACACGCCCTGGGAGGTATCAGGTTAATGGTTCACCCCACTGACATAGATGAAGTTCATCAAATTATCAATGATTTACAACACAATAAAGATCTCCACATCGTTTAAGTTTATCAACAATTATAATATTATATTTATTTTTATTTAAATTTTAAAAAAAGAAAATGATGCTTATGATAGGGTGTTAATTTGTAGTATAACTTATTTAAAAATTCTTTTGTTTTTTACTTGTAAGCATTTTTAAACCCTTTATGAACATACTATCTTTTCCAAACCCATTGAAAATATGTATACTAATGTATTTAGTTAACAGTTGTCAACAACATTCATGAAAGGAATATTTTTAATATTTAATAAGGGAGAAGTAGTTGAAATCTACTCAAATGACGGGTATATCTTTGCTAAAAAAATTGGGTTATTATTTTGGTTTAACCAAAAAAAAGAACATATGGAAATTTAATTTTTAAGGAGCAATATTATTTCTTCTTTTCCAACCTACAATTATAAACAATCACTGTCAATTAATAATTACCTAAATATTAAGCAATTGTAAATAGAAATTAACAATCGTTTTTATACTTGTTAATAAGCGATGTTTTGTACTTTTGTGTAAAGGATATTAACAAATAAAACATCGCCTTTGCGAAACATACCATGAAAATAGCCATAGGAAACGATCATGCCGGTACTGAATACAAATTTGCAATTATCAATCTTTTAAAAGAGCGTGGTATTGAGGTCATCAATCACGGTACCGATTCTGAAGACAGTGTTGATTATCCTGATTTCATTCATCCTGTAGCCACAGATGTTGAAAAAGGAAATGTTGATTTTGGTATCATTATCTGCGGAAGTGGAAACGGAGCTTCCATGGCTGCCAACAAACATCAGAAAGTGCGTTCTGCACTTTGCTGGACCAAAGAAATCACAGAACTTGCCCGTCAACATAATGATGCAAATATTTTAGGGCTACCTGCGCGATTTATATCAAAACCACAGGCACTTGAAATGGTAAAAACGTTTTTAGACATACCTTTTGAGGGTGGAAGACATCAAAACCGGGTGAATAAGATAGCGTGTAACTAATTTGTTTTTTACTAATTATGGGACACGACCATCACCATTCAAAATCATCCCAGGTTAAAGGAAATAAGGTATTATTTTCAATTATTTTAAACTTAATTCTCACCGTTGCTCAGCTTATTGGTGGAATTATTTCAGGAAGTCTTGCACTCATCTCAGATACACTTCACAACTTCAGTGATGTTGTTTCGCTATCTATCAGTTATACTGCTAATAAACTTATAAGAAAAGAAGCCTCTTACAGGCGCACTTTCGGTTATAAACGTGCCGAAATTATGGCTGCCTTTATCAATTCTTCAACTATAGTAATCGTAGCCATTTATTTGATTTATGAAGCTATTCACCGTTTTATAGAGCCTCAGGAAATAGGAAGTGACATAGTTATCTGGATGGCATTACTCGGTATCGTTGTAGATGGTTTTAGTATGCTATTACTAAAAAAAGATTCAGACAAGAATATGAATATGAAATCTGCTTATTTGCATATGTTGTCTGATTTAGCTTCATCTTTTGCAGTTTTGATAGGCGGACTTTTAATGAAGTTCTATGAAATCTGGTGGATTGATGGTGTGCTAACGATGATTATTGCAATTTACCTTATTAGAGTGGGATATGTTTTATTAAAAAAATCTTTTTATGTATTGATGCTTTTTACTCCGGAAGAAGTGAGGGTTGAAGAAATAACCGAAAAAGTAAATGCTCTCCCTGGTATTAAAAGCATTCATCATATTCATATCTGGCAACTCAATGAAGATGAAGTCCATCTGGAGGCACATCTGGAGTTTCACGAGGATGTAAAAATTTCAGAATTTGACGGGTTACTTTTAGATTTGGAAGATCTTTTATTTCATGATTTTGGAATCAATCACATCACAATACAACCTGAATTTCAAAGAGAAGAAACCAGTAAGGATATTATAGTTCAGGACTAATTCTCTACAACCTTTATTTTTTTTCTTTGCGATTTAGTTTTTTCAGTTTTTGCAATTCTTTTTTCTTGACATTTTTCAGTATTTGATTTCTACTACAAAGACTGGTCACAAAGTCAAATTCTTTATTGGTAAGAGAAGAATAGTAAGTTGAATTTATTGCGTAAACCAAATACGACTTACCGAATTCAAACTTATATCCACACATGGAACTATCTACTTCAGATATAATTTCAACTACTTCCTTTTCAAGATTGCCTTTAAGCTTTTTTATAATTTCAAACCTATAAAGAATTGGGCTGCCAAAGGGTTTATTATTTTCCACATATTCGGTATTTATATCAACAACTTTTCCGGTTATAATCAAATCTGATTTTGAGAACCCTCCTTCAACTTTTTTTGAAAAAGACTCATCAACTTCAATGCAAGAACAAGCAAAAGAATTTGTAATTGGAAAAAGTAATAGTAAAAACAGGAAGAGTAATTTTTTCATCTTAGAGAGTTTATTTAGTACCAATAGGTAATAAAGATAGATGTTTGCTTCCAAAATCGCTATTTTAGCACATAATATTTCAATAATGGAACTGAACTTTACTTTCAAAAAGTTTTCAGAACTCACAACAGGTGAGTTGTATGATATCCTTCAGCTGCGCAGCGAAGTGTTTGTTGTAGAACAAGATTGTGTGTATCAGGACATCGATGGTAAAGACGAAAAAGCACTACATCTTTTTGCATATAAAAATCAAGTTTTGGTTGCGTATGCCCGTGTTTTTGGGCCCGGTGATTATTTTGAAGACGCAAGTATAGGAAGGGTTATTATAAAAGAAAATGAACGAAAATTTGGTTATGGGCATCAATTAATGGAAGCTGCAAATGCTGCAGTTGAAGCTCATTTTAAAACTTCAAAAATTCATCTTTCTGCCCAGCAATATCTAGTTAAGTTTTACAATGCTCATGGTTATAAAGAAGTGGGTGAAGGCTATCTGGAAGACGGGATCCCTCATATTGGGATGGAAAAAGGATAAGCTTTAGAATCTCTTAATTGTGCGAATAAAACATAGCTAATAAAAAGCTCTACATTTTTTAGCATAGTATAGACTAAAATAACAGGTAAAATTTCATCTTTTAGACCAATTAGAAATCAGGGAATTTTTAAAAATGTTCACTAGTCTTTAGACTCAGAATATTCCAGTAAATCTGAAGGCTGACAATTAAGGGCTTCACATAAAGATTCTAAAGTAGAAAAACGAATAGCTTTGGCTCTTCCTGATTTTAAAATTGAAATATTAGCCTCTGTAATACCAACGATCTCCGCAAGTTCTTTGCTTTTCATTTTTCGTTTGGCCAGCATAACATCAAGATTAATAACTATAGGCATAAGCTATACTGTTAATTCATTTTCTTCATTAATATTTTTAGCCAAAGCGAGGGTGTCACTTTGTATAATAAAAAACATTCCAATAATCATTAAAAAAAGCGAGATTAATAAGTTCGTTCCGTAAACTAATTCCAATTCACCTCCATAGAGCTTGTAAATCCATAAAATTGCATAGAGGGCTAGTAAAATAACACCTGTAAGTAAAAAATGATTTCCTGATTTTTTCAAATTGGTAATAATCTGCTCTGAAAAATATTTATTCGACAATAAAAATCTTGCCGTTTTTCTCAAGTAATACAGTCCTCTTAAAAAAATAATATATATTAAAATGCCGACTATAACCACAAAACAATAAAATAATGTCAAATCTTCAACATTCATATTTACTTTATTTATATTAACTCTCCCAAACGGTAGAATGAGCAGCATTCCAATTAGTCCAATAAAGTGAAGAATATAGAGTATATCTACAAGGGTTTTAAATAAAATTGATTTTGCCATGGTTGTATCATTTATTTTTCAAAGATACAAAAATTATTGAATAACAATAATAAATTGTTATATAACGATATTTTTAAAACAAGATTAATAAATTTAAACAAAAGAGACTAATAATAAAGATTACCCTTTCGTTTTGATTCTCTTGTCAAAAGGAATACGCAGTTGGTACATAATATCCTCATCTGTACTGTCATCAATCAGATCGATACCATAGTTTATTTTTTTGGTATCATCATAGACAAACGTTCCAAAAAGCCTGTCCCAGAAGGAGAACATATTCCCAAAATTGGTATCTGTCCATGGCATTTCCCGGTGGTGGTGAAACTTGTGCATATTAGGGGTTACAAACACATAGCTTATGTATTTATCAACTTTACCCAAGTTGATGTTAGCGTGCGTGAAATAAGTGAAAAATACACTTAAAATGCGGTAAATTAAATAAAATGCTATCGGCATTCCCATAAGAAGTACAGCAAAGAGTGCAAAGGTTTCTCTAATGACAAAGTCCAGTGGGTGGTGCCGGGTTCCGGTGGTGACATCTACTTTGGTATCGCTGTGATGAATGATGTGCAAACGCCACATCCATTTTACCTTGTGCAGTAAATAATGCACACCATATTGTGCAATAAAATCCAGTGCCAAAAGCGCCAAAAGAAATTCTATCCAAACCGGCCAATCAATAAGGTGCAGCAAACCAAACTGTGCGGTTTCAATCCAATAAAAAACCCCTAAAGTAAGCACACCAAAACCCACATTGATCAACATTGTAAAAAATAGAAAAGCAAAATTCACCCCGGCGTGTTTCCACTTTTTATACTTGATTTTTACCAGGGCATAATAGCCTTCCAAAACCCAGAAAAACCCAAGTACACCCACCACCCAAGTCAGACGCATCCAGCTAGGCATTTCTTCAAAAAAAAGCAGGAAGGAATCCATTTTATTTTAAAATTCTATGATAGCGGTTATTGTCTTTTAAAATAGCAACTGCTTCTTTAATTTCGGGATTGTTGGCCACGTGGTACTCATACAATCCCTCTTTATAAAAGTAACGTTTTACAATTTCATCTGTCAACAACGATTTGATTTCGGCTTTTTTATCCTGAAGCTCCCTGTCTTTGGCTTTGCTAAGGTCCTGCATAAGCGCGGCATAACTTTTCTCAATGTCACCTTTAATTTCTTCCTCTTCAGCCTTGTTCATTGCCTCTTTGAGTACGGTTTCGGTTTCGGTTTCAAAGGTAAAATTGCTGCGCTTTAAAAATGCCAGAAAGTCGTTGTAATCCTTGTCTGTAAATATGAAATTTTTCCAATCTTCGTGTCTGTTGTTGTAATAATATTCTGTAGCATAATCAAAAATACTATTGGCTTTTAAGAGCGCTGTGGTTATGGGACTATAAACCGCTGTTTCAAGTTCAACATCGGGCTGAATACCACCTCCATCATAAACGGTTCTGCCGCCTCTGGTTTTAAAGGCGTTATAATTTTCTGCAGTTGCCCTAATGGGATCACCGTTTTCATCACGGTTAAAGTAATCTTCCGCCTGAATACACCTTCCACTTGGGGTGTAATATTTTGAAATGGTAACTTTTAGCTGGGTCCCATACGTTAGTGCTTTAGGGCGCTGCACAAGGCCTTTTCCAAAACTTCTCGCACCCACAACCACTCCTCTATCTAGGTCTTGCACAGCACCGGATACAATTTCACTGGCAGAAGCGCTTCTTCCGTTGATTAAAACGGCTAAGGGTATTTCAGTATCCACGGGTTCGAATTGTGTGCGGTAGGTCTGGTTGAATTTTTCAATAACCGATTTTGTGGTTGTAATTATTTCGCCTTTAGGCACAAAAAGGTTGACTATGCTTATGGACTCAGCCATTAGGCCACCGGGATTTCCACGCAGATCAAGTACAACACTTTTTGCTCCCTGCTTTTTGAGTTCAACAAGTGCTGCTTTCGTTTCAACGGCACTTCTTTGATTAAATACGCTCAAAACAATATAACCCACATTACCATCCATCAGTGTGTAAAAAGGAACAGCCTTTATGGAGACAGCTTCCCGGCTTATGGTAGCATTTTGAGATTGCCCTTGACGTTTGTATGTTACGGTAACTTTTGATCCCGGGGCTCCCTTGAGAAGTTCACCGGCATCATCATTAAAGTTTGCCACAACGATATCGCCAATTTTGGTTATTTCGTCACCGGCTTTAAGACCGGCTTTGTCTGCAGGCCCATCTTTCCATGGCTCGACAACAACAAGTTTGTCTTTTTGTGTTCTTACAGAAGCACCAATACCGGTAAAAGAGCCGGTTTGATTGATTCTCGACTGCTCTACATCCTGTTCATTGTAATAAACGGTATATGGGTCAAGGTCTTCAAGCATGCCCTTGATTGCTTTGTCCATCAATTCTGCCGGAACAGTATCGTCAACATAATTCATATTCAACTCTTTGAAAAGCGTTGTGAAAATTTCGATTTGCTTGGCAATTTCAAAAAAATCGTTTTTAAAACTCCAGGTTCCCAAAGCAATGGCAAAGGCTAGTATGGGAATGATGACTCTCTTTTTCATTTGTTTTATTTTTTCACATTCAGCAAGTTGCAAAATGCTTATTTATATTAATTTCTCTTTTTTGCTTGCTTGTGCTAAAGGAAATGCGCTATACTTGTTAAACTCTCTTTTTCCTGATTAGGTATTTACGCACCCCAAAAACAACGAGCAACAAGATAACAAAAAACGGCCAGATGTGTAACAGGCCCAGGAAAAATAACGAAATACCATTCCACCCGGAGACGATGGCGTTCCACATTTTTTGACCGTAAGATGCGGTGACCCCTTTATCTGTGGATGTTTTGTAAAAGTAAAGATGAATGGTGCTGTATGACACTTGATTCTGAAGGTAATTTAACCGTCCTTGGCGGGCTTCAATTTCTTCCCTGATGGTTGAGAGCTCACGCTCTATTTCCAGCATTTCCTTTACATTTTTTGCTTGTTTTAAAAGCTCCAGGTAGCGGTTTTCAAGTTCGCGCTTGGCTTTTAACCGGGCTTCTAGATCTACAAATTCTTCAGAGACGTCTTGTTGTGTAATGTCTTTATGATCAAAATATTCCACTCCTTTTGAAAGGGAGTCTATCACGGTTTGGAAATGTTGGGAGGGGATGCGAATGGTTATGTCGCGAAAGTTTTCATTGTAATTTTTTCCCGAACGGTCACTTTGAAGGATGCCTTCATAGCGGTTGACAAGTTTTTTTATCTTAGTCTGGGTTTCTTCTAAGTTATTTGTAGCAAACCGAAGATTTCCGGTCTTGATGATTTTTTGTTCCTGAATTTCTCTGGAAACATCACCGGAGGGCTTAATATTTTTTTGCCTCATTTCAGCTTCATCAGCAATTTCAAAAGCAAGATGCTCTTCAGCGGGGCTTTGTTCACTTTTATCTGAAGGGTTTGAACAAGCAAGAATAAAACCAAAAATCAAAAAAGAGAGAGTTTTCATAATGAAGGGAATTAGAATTACCGCAAGTAGTTCACAATTAATGTACCAATCTAATTTTTAGTTTGTTTAAGAAATTTTTCCATTAACATCTTCATTGTTTTGCTTAACTGATGAAATTCGGGTTTTTCTTTCCCAACATATAAAAGCAACAAGGCATATTTTTTATCGTAATTCTCATAAATCAAATGTTTATTCAAGCGGTATGATTCCCGGAGCAATCGTTTTATATAATTGCGTTGCACGGCACCTCTGAAGTTTTTTTTAGAAACCGAAACCGCCGTTTTTATTGAAACGATTTCCGTTTCGGCAAGTTCAATATAAAACAAACGCAAGGGAAAAACCCCTACTGATTTCCCTTCAGTAAAAAGGGACTCTATAACCTTTCTGCTCTTTAATTTCTCTGCTTTTGAGTAACTGAACTTCATAAGATAAATGTAGTAAAAATAAACCCTTCACGCTTTTAAAACGTGAAGGATCTCTTTGGGTTGCGATAAAAAAAAGCAATTAGTCTACAGTATCCGTTGAAATAGCCGGAGACTCATATACATTGTTTTCCATATCGACATCAGCCATAAGTTGTGTGGCATCAATCATCATGGCGGCGATATTCTCTTTTGGAACATCAATTTCGAAAGTATATGTGGGATACGCCCAGGCCCAATCACCCAGCACAGTGCGTTTCAATTGTGGGTATGGATTATCCTTTACGCCGCGCATCATTCGCAGCGGAATGTGAAATGATTCGTTAGTATTGTCTTTATAGACCACATAGAAATCGATTGGCATTGGCATTAGGCCTTTTCGCTCTAGCGTGACCAACGTTTTTTCTCCCTTTTCCTCAACACTTTGAATAGCGTAGTCAATAGTGTTTGTCGTTTGTGTCCAGTCAAGTAAATACCATCCCAACTGAAAGCCCGAAACTTTTTCAGCAGTGCGTATTACATCATTTGGGGAGGGGTGGGTAAACTTAAACTCGTTATAAAAGCGCTTCAGGGTTTTGGCAACGTTTTCTTTTCCGATGACATATTCAAGTTGTGCTAAAAATACAGCCCCTTTTGAATATGAAGCGGCACCATATACCCAGTTTTTATCATAACGGTCTGCGTGTGTTGATTGGGGTTGTTCTTCACCACTTGTCGCCATCCTCAAATAACTTGTATAGGAACCTTCATAAGGAAATTGTTTTTTTTGATCCATTACCTCGTTCATTGCCAGCGCGCTTATGTATGAAGTAAACCCTTCATCCATCCACTCGTGTTTTGATTCATTGAAAGCCAGCAAAAATTGAAACCAGCTGTGAGCCACTTCGTGAGCGGTTACGCCCACCAGGCTGTTAAAGTTTCGTTCTCCTGTTATAAGTGTTGACATACCATACTCCATACCTCCGTCACCCCCCTGGAGGACTGTGTACTGCTTGTATGGATAATCACCCAGGTGCTTGTTGAAATATTCAAACAATGCGATGGTTTTAGGCTGTAGGTTTTTCCAGTTTTCGAGAATTTCAGGGTTGTTTTTGTATAAAAAATGCAGCGTCATGCCGTTTGGACCTTCTATGCGGTCGTGCAGGTATTCATTGTCTGCCGCCCAGGCAAAGTCGTGCACATCTGGTGCGATGAAGTGCCAGGTGAGTTTCCCCCTCTTTTTGTGTTTTACTTCTTTCTCAGGATTGTCCTGATAGCCGTGACCAATTTCGTTTGGATTTTGAAGGTAGCCGGTTCCACCTAAAGTATAACTGTTGTCAACGGTAATTTTTACATCAAAGTTACCCCAAACACCGTGAAATTCGCGACCTATATAAGGATCTGCATGCCACCCTTCAAAATCATATTCGGCTAATTTGGGATACCATTGTGTCATAGAAAGCACGACGCCTTCTTCACTATTTCTTCCACTGCGACGGATTTGCAGCGGCACCTGAGCATCAAAATCCATTGAGAAAGTTGTCTGTTCTCCGGGTAGGATAAATTTATCCAGTTCCACTTCCAATATAGTTCCCACGGTATTGTGAGCGATTCGTTTTCCGTCCTGTGACAAACTTTTGACTTTAATATAACCAATTTCATCGGGGTTTAATTTTGAGATGCGATCACCCACGCGCCTGTCAGGATCTGAAATGGTGCGGGAACGCACGTCCATTTCGCTGCCGGGTTGAAAGGCGTTGAAATGCAGGTGGTAAAACACATTTTTTAAAGTGTCAGGAGAGTTGTTTGTGTAGACTATTTCTTGTTTGCCCTTGTACTGATATTTTTCAACATCCACATCAATTTCCATTTTGTAGTCAATGTGTTGTTGCCAGTAATAGGGACGATCAACTTGTTCGAGGTAATTATGGTAGTTTTGGGCGCTACTATTGAAAATTATTAAAAGAGTAAAGAGGCAAAAATATTTGAAATTCATTTAAGATGTTTTATAGTTGTTTTGAAATTTTTTCAGCTAAAATAAAAGCGTTGTACATATTCACCATCTTCCCTGATTTTGAAATTTCAGAAAATGGCTTTTTATTGTCAGGCTCACCGCCCAAAATAACGGTTTGAGTTGAAGATAAACCGCTATCCATTAATATTTGTTTTACCTGCGCCGCAGACAGTTGTGGGTAATATGAGCGCAACATAGCTGCTACTCCCGCAACAGCAGGAGACGCCATAGAAGTACCCATTTGAAATTCATATTCATTATTTGGGGTGGTTGACCAAATTTGTACTCCCGGGGCAAACACATCTACCTGATTTTTACCGTAATTTGAAAAGGAAGCAATCATATCAGAACCATAAGAGGTGTTTAACGCTCCAACGCTTAAGAATGCATCAGAAAACTCATCAAAGTTGGTTGTTTGATCATTTGGATATACCTGAATTTCATCATCATCCAAATCAAAACTGTCGTTTCCGGAAGCATTTACAATTAGCACATCCTTTTCTGCGGCATATTTTATTGCATCATACACCCACTCAGGATTTGGTGAATAAAATTTACCAAAACTTGTATTGATTACTTTGGCTCCGTTATCAACAGCATAGCGTATTGCCAAGGCAATATCCTTGTCATATTCATCACCATCTGGAACGGCTCTCAATGCCATGATTTCCACGTTTCGTGCTACGCCATTCATTCCTACTCCATTATTTCTTTGGGCTGCAATAATTCCTGCTACATGTGTGCCGTGTTTTGCGTCTTTTTTCAAGGGGTCTGGACCCGACACCTGATTGTTACCATTGGGGCCATCATTGATATCATAAGGATTGTCGCCCAAAACAGCCCTAAAGTCAGTTTCAACATTAAAGTGATTGTCAAGGCGTGTGCCGTAATATTCAATACCTTCTTCTAACTGATCAATGATGGCAGGAATGTTATCATCAAATGAAAACATTTGTTCCAGCATCATTGCTTCTCTTTGAAATGAAGGGTCTTTTTTCAGTTGCTCTAAATCTTGTGATGTATAATTTTCAGTTCCCAGTTTTTGGGAAACTTTTTGATGTGCCGGTTTTACCTGTGATACAATTGACTCATATTGCACCTTGTTATTCAAGACGTCTTGTTTTTCTTTTAAGTATTCGGCTTTTGCTTTGTTATAAAGCGCATATTCTGCCCGGTCTGCCGTGCTTATAGCACTTTCGGGTTTATCTTCATATTTTGGGGCCAGGCGGCGCATGATGCGCACATATTCCATGTTTTCACCCACAATATCACCCAAAAAATTCCATCCGTTGATATCGTCTATATAACCATTGTTGTCATCATCTATGCCGTTGTTGGGAACTTCGTCCTTGTTTATCCAAATCACACTCTTCAAATCTTCGTGATCAACATCAATCCCGCTATCAATGACTCCTACGATTACTTTTTGACCCTTTCGATTTTTGATGATTTCATCATAGGTTCTAGTAACGCTCATTCCGGGAACGGTGTCGTTAACCATATCCATATGCCACCAGGTTTTTAAGTCGCTATCTGAGAGCTCCTGAACTTTAAGGGGCATAGTATCAATGTTCTCAATGGGTGTAGAAACAAGCGCAGCTGAACCGCCACAAGAATATAATACAGCCGAAAGAGCCGCAATAACAAAAATTTTAAAATAATGTTGCATAGTTATGAATTGAATAGTTCGTTAAATGTGAATCGTTCTTTGAGGCGCACACCTTTTTCGGTGTTTTCAACCGTAATGATTTCCTGATGTGCATCGTGTTCCAGGAATAGATAATAATGGTTTTCTGCAGCCAGGTTTAAAAATGTTGCCTTTTCACCCAGGGTCAACAGTGGGCGGGTGTCATAACCCATCACATATGGAAGCGGCACGTGACCTGCCGTGGGTAATAAATCTGCCATAAAACAGAGGGTTTTTCCTTTGTATTTTATCATGGGGATCATTTGCTTTTCAGTATGTCCATCCGCAAAAAAGATACCAAAGTCCAATTCAGAGGATTTTTGAAATTGCTCTGTGGTTTTATTAATAAAATGAAGTTGCCCGCTTTCTTGAATTGGAAGAATGTTTTCTTTTAAAAAAGATGCTTTTTCGCGGGCATTGGGTTCTGTGGCCCATTGCCAGTGGTTTTTATTACTCCAGAATCTGGCATTTTTAAAAGCGGGTTCATAACCTGTGCGGTCTTTATTCCACTGAATGCTGCCGCCGCAATGATCAAAATGCAAATGGGTTAAAAATACATCGGTGATATCATTTCGGTGAAAACCAATACTTTTAAGGGAGTTATCAAGGTTGTGTTCTCCCCAGCGGTAATAGTAGCCAAAAAACTTTTCGCTTTGCTTGTCTCCCATACCGTTGTCAATCAAAATGAGCTTGTTGCCGTTTTCAATGAGAAGACACCGGGCAGCAATATCAATCATATTGTCTGCGTCTGCGGGGTTGGTTTTGTTCCAAAGCGATTTTGGCACTACGCCAAACATAGCACCACCGTCAAGTTTAAAATTTCCGGCTTCTACAGGATATAGAGTCATAAACATTTGGATTAAGGCCCCGCAAATTAAGAAAAGCTTTGCGTTTTTAATAATAAGGAATCTCTAATTATGGGTAATTTAACACAAACCCGCTTATACGAAAGGTGATTTTACATTCGTTAGTTATCTTTACACCTGTTTTTATAAAAAAGCTATGAAGAATTTTACTTTCCTTTTTTTATGTGCTGTCACGTTTTGTCTTTCTTGCAAAAGTGATGACTCACCTACCTGCACAACCTGTGCTTCTGAAATAACCCCTCCTTTTGAACTTTGTAAGGAAAGCAATGGAACAGCTTCTGTAAATGGTGAAAACACTGGTATTGAATATGCGATCTATCTTGATGGGCTTGTAAGTGAAGGAGTATCTTGTAATTGAGAATGATTCTAAACTGGAGGTTTTACTTTGATACCTCTAAGAATATTTTCATATTGCCACAAATTAAACAACAATAACAATTATGAAAAAACTAATTTTATCAATCGCAGCGATTGCGATATTTGGATTTACATCTTGCTCAAGCGATGATGATGGCGGTAAAAGCTGTGAACAATTGGCTGCGGATGTTTCTGTAGCTGCTCAAGCCTATGGTGAAAGTCAAACGGAGGCAAATTGTAATGATTACAAATCTTCTTTAGAAGCTTATGTAGCCCAAGATTGTGAAGGAAGCTCGCAATATGCTGAGCTTATAGCTAGCTTGGATTGCTCACAAGGTTAATCCTAAATTAAAAATTAAGTTATATACCCAAACTTTATACGTCATAGTATGCTGTTTGGGTTTTTTATTTAATCATTCAACTTCAAAACAGCCATAAAAGCCTGTTGCGGGATTTCTACATTACCCACCTGGCGCATACGTTTTTTACCCTTTTTCTGTTTTTCCAGTAGTTTTCTCTTACGTGAAATATCACCACCATAACATTTTGCAGTAACATCCTTTCTTAAAGCCTTAATGGTTTCCCGTGCAATAATTTTTGAACCAATAGCCGCCTGTATGGGAATATCAAATTGTTGTCTGGGGATCAATTCTTTCAGCTTTTCACACATTTTTTTCCCGATGTTGTGGGCATTATCAACGTGAATCAATGATGAAAGCGCATCTACCGGTTGGGCATTTAAAAGAATGTCAACACGAACGAGTTTTGAAGCGCGCAAACCTGTGGGTGAATAATCAAAAGAGGCATACCCCTTTGAAACGGTTTTTAGCCGGTCATAAAAATCAAACACGATTTCTGCGAGTGGCATATCAAAAGTCAATTCTACCCGTTCAGGTGTTAAATAGGTTTGTGTTTTTATCATCCCTCGTTTTTCAATGCACAAAGACATCACATTTCCAACAAAGTCAGCTTTAGTAATGATTGTAGCCTTGATATAAGGCTCTTCAACACGATCTAAACTTGAAGGATCAGGAAGGTCTGAGGGGTTATTGACAATGATAATATCATCGGGGTTTTTGGTAGAGAAAGCATGGTAAGACACGTTGGGAACGGTAGTAATTACCGTCATGTCAAACTCGCGCTCAAGTCTTTCCTGAATGATTTCAAGGTGTAACATACCCAAAAATCCGCAACGAAAACCAAATCCCAATGCAGCAGAACTTTCAGGAATGAATACCAGGGAGGCATCATTAAGCTGTAATTTTTCCATAGAAGAGCGCAACTCTTCATAATCTTCGGTGTCAACAGGGTATATTCCGGCAAAAACCATTGGTTTTACATCCTCAAAACCTGAAACAGGATTTTTTGACGGGTTGAGTGCGTCTGTAATGGTATCACCCACTTTTACTTCACGCGCATCTTTAATACCGGTTATGAGGTATCCCACGTCCCCGGCTTTAATTTCTTGCTTAGGAGCTTGTTTTAATTTTAAAGTGCCCACCTCGTCTACATTATAAGTTTTTCCGGTGGCAACAAATTTAATTTTTTGCCCTTTTTTGATGCTGCCGTTTATAACCCTAAAAATGGTTTCTACACCGCGAAATGGGTTGTAAACAGAATCAAAAATCAACGCCTGTAGTGGTTCGTCAACATTTCCTTTGGGGGCAGGAATGCGTTCAATTATGGCGGCAAGAATTTCATCTATTCCGATACCGGTTTTTGCACTTGCGGGTATGACATCTTTATACTCACAACCCAATAATTCAACGATATCATCTGTGACTTCTTCAGGATTGGCGCTTGGCAAATCAACTTTATTGAGAACCGGTATGATTTCAAGATCATTTTCAAGGGCAAGATAGAGGTTAGAAATCGTCTGCGCTTGTATACTTTGTGCAGCATCAACGATAAGCAATGCTCCTTCACAGGCCGCAATAGATCGAGAAACCTCATAAGAAAAGTCAACGTGTCCGGGAGTATCAATCAAGTTGAGAATGTATTTTTCACCCTTGTATTCATATTCCATCTGGATGGCATGGCTTTTTATGGTGATGCCACGCTCACGCTCCAGATCCATATTATCAAGGAGCTGTTCTTGTTTTTCACGTGAAGTAACAGAGCCTGTGGCATCTAATAGCCTGTCTGCCAGCGTGCTTTTACCGTGGTCAATATGTGCAATAATGCAAAAGTTCCGAATGTTTTTCATACAAGTCTGCCTCTCAATCTTTTGAATTTGCAAATATAATTCATTTACGCATCATCCCTTACAAAAAACACAGATAAACCTTTTTTTTACACTTTAACAAAAAAAAAGAGCAATTTATCGTTGAATATTAAGTTTTTTTTAACAAATTTGTAGGATATTTAATGACTGCCGCTTATGTTTCCCCATAACCAAAAGCAAAACCTTGGAGTATTCCATACCGAGACTTATTATGATAAGGATTTTACTATTCACTATACTAACAGCTACATCTCTTAGCGCCCAAGAGCATAAGGTTTCCGGGGTTATTGTAGATAAAAATAGTGAGCCCTTTTCTTTTGTAACTGTTTTGTTACTCAAACAAACTGACTCTGTTTTTGTTTCAGGCAGCGCCACAGACGAAGAAGGAAGATTTGTTATTTCAAATGTCGCTACCGGCAACTATTTACTTAAAGCTTCTTTTATAGGATGCGAAGATCTATATAATCCTGTTAAGATAAATACAGATGTAAACCTTGGGGTATTGACATTAATGGAAAACCCTGAAGAGCTTAATGAAGTTTCCCTAAGCGTCCAAATACCAACTATAAGAAGAGAGGTTGACCGTCTCATTTTTAATGTGGAAAACACATCACTTTCAAACGGAAGTACTTGGGACATTTTAAAAAGGACACCCAGCGTGATTGTACAGCAAAACAGTATCACCGTAAAAAACCAAGCGGCAACAATATATATAAATGACAGAAGAGTGAACCTTTCATCCTCAGAAGTGCAAAGTCTCCTTGAAAATTTTTCCGGAACAAATATTAAGAGTATCGAGGTAATCACTAATCCTTCTTCTAAATATGATGCTGAAAGCGGATTGATAATCAATATTGTCACGAGCAAAAATATTACCCCGGGATATAAAGGCAATGTTTCAGGAAATTTAGAGCAGGCTATTTTTCCAAAGTATAGGACAGGCACCGGACACTACTTTAAGAATGAATGGCTGAACCTTTCCGTTGGGTATAGTTTTAACAAACGAAAGGAACACAAAAACGACTTGGGAGAAGTCACTTTTTTTGAACCGGACAACAGTATAAATTCTTTTTGGGAAACAGATTTTGAAAGAATTACCCGTTCAGAAACCCATAACATAAACACATCACTTGACTTTACAATAAATGATAAAACAACGATTAACCTTTCATCATTAATACTTTTAGAGCCCAACACTACATATTCAAACACTGAAGTAGCAAATATCTTTAACCCACAGCGGCAACCAGATTCACTATTTACAACAGACAGTGGTCTTGAATTAGAAAAACACAACGTTGCGGTAGACCTTTCCCTACGGCACAAATTTAACAA
>JBBDVI010000142.1:0-18449 GCA_040903465.1 Flavobacteriaceae bacterium | reverse complement strand
ATTTCTTCATAAACAGGATGCCGGCCAACCAAGGGCTTTCTGTCGGCAACCGTAGGACGTATTCCGGCGTCCTGTACAACCACCTCATAAGAACACTTCATAATCTTATCTAATTTAAGTAAAAGCTCTTCTTTGGCTTCTTTTGTGGTTGTAACGGATTTATCTTTCCAATTGTATGTCGCTCCCACGCGATACAGATCTTTGCCTAGAGGAATAATAAAAATAGATGATTTTACAATTGTTACCAGCTTCAATTCTGGGGCACGAATGGTAAGCAGTTCGCCTTTATTTCCCACTAGGGGCAGGTTCTTAAAAAAAGGATTGTGTTTCAGACCAAAACCTTCGGCAAAAACAATTTGTTTGGCTTTAATAGAACCATATTCGAGCGCGTCAGACACCTGAAGTTTATGATGTTCAAATGAGTTTTCAATGAGCTTATCTTGTTTAAGCAGATAATCCCTATACTTTTCAAGCAATGTTGCAGTATCAATCCTTCCACTATGTAATACCTCGCCAAACCCAAAAGGCGCCACAACCACTTTATTTTTATTCGGGTGAATTTTCTGAGATAGAAAGGGTTCTAATTGGGGTTTGTCTAAGGCTTCAAACCATAAATTTTGCTCTTCAACCGAATGGAAAATACGGTAAACCGGTTGTTTGTAATCCAGTTTTACTCCCAATTTAGATTCCAGGTTCCTATAAAAAGGGTCAATCCTTTTGATTTGATCTGCTGCATTCCAAGCCGGCGTAAACCGTTTTAATATGACCGGGTTGTACAGCCCGCCGGCAACTGATGAAGAAGCTTCTTTACCGGCATCAAAAACAATATATGATTTTTTGTGTGCTTCCAGTTTTTCGCAGAAGGCAATTCCGGCAAGGCCAAGACCGACAAGGATGTAATCTACCATATGGCGAAAATAAAAAAACTCCCGTCAATAAACGGGAGTTTGATTTGTATTATATAGAATTAAAGAATTAATAATTCCACAGATCAATTTCAATATTCCTGATAATCTCTTTGATGCGGTCTGATTCCAGAAGTTGCATTAAGGCATTATCACTAATGTATTCACCTACTTCACGGTCACCAAACTCATTGTCTTCCTTGTAAATAACACCGTTAAACCTTCTTGAGTTTAACAGGTGATCAAATGAGAAAGGCATAGAGGTATTGTCACGATTAAAAGCTTTAGCTTCGTGCAACACTTCCCTGGCCTCAGGGAAAAACACCCAGAACAATTCCACCAAAGATGAATTTTCATCATCAATAAAGTTAACGTCTGGAGCCACGGGAGCAATACCAAGCAAACGATACTTCAATTCGCCCAACCTTTTGTCAACATACCAGTAACCACGCACGCGGTATTCTTCAATATCAGCCGCGGTGATGTCCCTTCTGTCAATATACTGGGCGTCCAGTTCTTCACCGGCGTTAATTTGCTGTCTACCAAGGTCTGTGGTATCTACTTTAGAAATGGTCGCTTGAATATCCTTCAAGGTTCTCTTTTCTGTGAAATATGAATCTGTATAGATGTTTTCAATCCTTCCGTTTTTGATATTTTTCATCAAAACATCATAAAGCGACCTGCGTTCCGGGCCAATGTTATTGGTATCAATGGGATAATAGAGTGGGAAATTCATCCTTTCATCAAGGTCTACTATTTCCCAGACTGTTTTAGACCAAAGTACATCCCGCTGGTCAACATAGCCGTATGGCAAAGGAGTGTCATTGTCATAGGCAATTTGCGCTTCGGTTTTTTTACCGATATCATCAGGCGTTTTGGCATTCAAAATATTGATTTGACCAAAACTTGCTGTTGAAATCAACGTGGCAAATGTGATTATTAAAAAAGATTTCAGATTCATAGGAATACGTTAATTTATTAATTTGTAAGCTCAATAAATACGGGAGATATTTTTTGCAGCATATATCCTGATGCCCCCGCAAGGTTTGCGGTGATGTCAAATATTTGTACAGTTTCTCCTCGTTTGGCTCTTCTCAGTGTGTTTTTAGCGGCATCGTTAAGACGACCTCCGTTTACAACCACTGTGGGCTGACCGGGCACATTAAATTTAAATCCGGTTACATTTATCCCAATTTCAAAATCAAAATCAGGAATCGTCGCACCAATCGTTGAAATTTCAAGGGCGTTACGTTGCATTTTGATAAGACCATCTTCCCCTCTTACGGTTCCAACAGGTCTTGGGATGTCTTTTATACGGAATGTTTTGGAATCACTAACAGTTTCTCCTCCCGGAAGATTACCACTCACGTTGATTCTAACTTCCCTTCCTTGAACAGAAGTAACATCCATCACATAATTTCCTGCACCACCTGCTGATGTAAGTCCGGGAGCATTAGCACTTACCTGACCAACACCCGGAATGGAAATGGTCATCGGGTTTTTAACACCACGGTACACCACATTCATTTTATCTGCTGAAATAACCGCTGCATTAGGTTTTGGAATTACAGCATAAGAACTTTGAATCGGGATGCTGACAACAGAATCACCTTCTTTGAATTGAAGTTCACCGGTGATTTCATTCTCGCCTACATTGCCGGCAGGGAAATCAAGCATTACCTGACCTGCAGTAAAGGTTTCAACTTCATTTCCATTAATAATAACATTGTCAAAATTCATTGTATTGTCAAAACGACCCAATACCACTCTACCTTTAAAGTTTTCACCATTAAAGAAGGCAGTTTTTTCGGGTACCACAATAGCCTGATAGTTTGTCATGGAAACGTCTGATTGAAGTTGACCTTCCAATAAAGTAGAAAGAACCTCAGTATTGGTTGTTTTTACATCAGACTGCATTTGTGTCAATTTGGTCAATGAGGCAATCATAGGAAACCCTTCATAGTGGTACTTCAACCATTCAACCTCCACACCGTCACGACGGGTTTCTGGAGACGTGCTGAATTTACTATTGAGATCGCTTTTTATTTTGTCAAAACCATCTAAATCACCTATCGCAGCGAGAACGCCTTCACGATAAGTATCAACATTATCTACAAACTTTTGCCCCTCGGGAGTGAGTTTATCTCCCACAAAGAAGGTTTGATTGAGATAATCAGGCTTGTCCATGACTTCATAGTTTCCGGTTGACATATCATCGTCTTTCACGGTAGCTTTCAAATCTGTTTTAATAGATTCGATATAGGCATCAAAATCAGCAGAGAGTGCTGTGATTTCATCAGCTTTAGCTTTTAGTGGCACATATTTTTCAGGTTGCTCGGTTGCTTTTTCAGCCAAACCAGCCATGTATGCAGAATTGCGTTGTTCTGCAGACATGTTTGCTTCTGTTAGTCTTTCATTCATCAATCCAAAAGCCGACAATACTTCTTTGGACATATTAAGTGCAAGCATAGCGATGAAAACCAGATACATCAGGTTAATCATCTTCTGTCTTGGGGATAGTTTTCCTCCTGCCATTTTCTTTGTTTTATTAAGTTAGTTATACAGTTAGGAAATCAATTAGTTTCTGTTTGTCATAGCTGAAAGCATACCACCATACACACCGTTTAGTGAAGAAAGGTTTGTTGCCATAGCCTGCATTTGCTGTTTTAGCTTGTCTGCATTGTCTGCTACTTCATTATTGATTTCAGCTTGACGGCTTGCTGACTCTACCTGAACTTTATACAGGGAATTAAGCGATTCCATTTGCGCTGCAGCAAGACTCATTTCCTGACTGTATTTTTTTGTTGCGTTCATTGCATCTGTAGTGGGAGCCATATCTTTGGCAGCCCCTTCAAAAGAACGGATACTGTCTCCCAAGCTTGCCATAAGGTTGGCATCAAGACGGGCTTCTTTAAGCATCTCGTCAAGTTTTTTAGATAAAAGCCCCTGAGCGTCTTCCGGGTTTTCTTGTTTTGCCTTTTTGCCGGTGGTAGACTGTCCACCTGCTAATTCAGGATAAACCAAAGACCAGTCCAAATCGTCATCAACCGGTTCAAATGCAGAAATTGCAAAGATAATTGCTTCAGTAATAAGACCAATTGCCAAAAGGATACCTCCGTTTAAGGGACCTATTTCCCAGTGAAGAATTTTAAAAAGTGCTCCAATAATTACGATAGAAGCTCCAAGGCCGTAAGCCATATTAAATAATTTCTTTGATGATTTTGATTGTGCCATGATAAATAAAGATTTAAGTTAAGTTTTTTGTTAGTATTTAAGTTAAGTTTTTAAAAATTATCTTCCGTCGCCAAACTGCTGGTTTAAAACAACGTCTGTGCCCATATAGTCCTGAACAGTTCTGAAGCCCACATAACTTCTTGCAGAATCTGCATACTCATAATCTCGTGTGCTCACCTGAAGGAAATATTCAACATCTTTCCAGGATCCGCCACGCACTACTTTTCGCATATTTTCAGCATCGTTCACAGTTGGGTTCATTGTAGACATAAATTCATAAGAAGCAGGATCATATGAGGAGTCAACCCATTCTGAAACGTTTCCTGCCATATTGTAGAGATTGAAGTCATTAGGCTCATAAGATTCAGCTTCTACAGTGTATAAAGCCTGATCTGCTGCATAATCACCACGCAAAGGTTTGAAGTTTGCCATAAAACAACCTCTGTCGTTTATAGTATAAGGTCCACCCCAGGGATATGTCCCTGATGCAATACCTCCACGCGCAGCATATTCCCACTCACCTTCACTTGGTAAACGGAAAGATGGAACAAAATTTCTGCCGCGTTCTCTTTGATATGCGTTTTTGTATAAGGTTCTCCAGGCGGCAAAAGCTTTGGCCTGTTTCCAGTTTACACCCACTACAGGGTAATCACCATAAGCCTGATGCCAGAAGTAGTCATTGTGCATCGGTTCATTATATGAATAATTAAAATCCCTTATCCATACAGTAGTGTCTGGATAGATTTCTATGTCTTCACGCGTTATAAATTCGCTTCTTTTTTTATCCCTGTTTTTGGCAGCTGCCTGAATATCCATTGTAGTGTACTGGAATTTGAGGTGTTTTACATCTATACTCCTCAAACCGTTGTATGATTCTTCCGCCGGAAGATACATAGTATCCATTACTTCAGAATAATATTCATCAGGGTAAGCTGATGTTTCCCATATAAGGTCTACATCTTTGTTTATTTTTCTTCCTTCATAATAGTCTTCACCCATTCCGTAATAGTTGTCATACATATATTGCTCATATGGAGTCATTTCCTCATTTTCCTGATCCCGAAAAGCAAATTCACCTATTCCTTCGTCACCGGGTGTTGCACCTACTTCATCAGCGAGTATTGCAAGTTTCAACCTTACGATTGAATCACGAACCCAATAAACAAATTGTCTGTATTCTGAATTGGTAACTTCAGTTTCGTCCATGTAGAAGGAACGAACCGTAACAGTCTTTGTGGGAGCATCCATAACACCTACAAAGTCATCATCAGGTTTTCCCATTATAAAAGACCCACCGGGGACCAATGTCATCCCATAGGGCTTTTCAGGATGCCACTTTTTACCTTTGACGCCAACCAGTTCACCCCGGTCTCCGGAGTTACAGCTAAATAAAAAGGACATAATCGCAGTAAATGCAATAAACTTCTTCATAAGTATTAGGTTAAATTTTCTAGATTTAAGGGCGTAAACCTATTTATAAAATTTTTAAAAAACAACATTTTTTTCAAAAAAACCCTTAACATCTAAGTTGATTATTTATTTATTATAATTCATTTTTACGTCTTGCCTTGTACCATCTCTCAGGAATTTCCTGATTACAAGCATTCTCATAATCCTGATAGGTGCAAGGTAATAACGTATGTCTTTTTAATTTATTATTTAATTCCGAAATATAGGGCAATTCTATCCACCATCTTTCGGTTTTTAAACTTTTCTTAAAAACAAGCACTTCATCGTCAACCGGGACACTGTATGTTTTGTAGTCCTTTTCTGAATTTATGTCTCCATCATGAATCCTGTAATTGACGCCTTCTATAAAATACCACATCACCTGAGCTAGCAACATAGCTGCGGAGGGATGCTCTTCTAAATCAAAAATTTCAAAGATACCAAAACTACTAACCCTGTTGCTAATACCTGCATATCTCGAAATTGCACATACCTCCCTGCCGTCAAAGCCATTTGGGGAGTTACTACCTTTATAACTAAATTCTGCGTTTTTTATTGCAGAAATATCCAAAGTTATTATATCTGCGTCTCGGGTAATGGGTTCTACAAGGCTTACATCACGTGTGATTTCGCCCAACCTGAACGCATCAAAATAAAGTTTGTTTAACAATGCAATTTCATCTGCCGGGTTAAAATAAGATTGATAGCCAATGGCACTGTAATTAAAAAGATTATAGGGTTTATCAACAATCATCTTACCCACATAAGAATGATTTGAAATGGGCGCTTCAGCGTTTCCTATATCAAACCGGCTGTCTATATTGACAAAATTAATCATTTTACCAAAATCATCATACCCCCTGTAAACAGCATATACTAAATCCTGACTTCCTCCCAAGATAATGGGGATGATTTTATTTTGAAGCAATTCCCTAATGATTGTTTGCACGGCAAAAAATGTATCTTCTACCGTAGCCCCTGCTTCAATATCACCCAAATCAGCAATAGAAAACTCCCAATTGCCGGCATATAAAGAATAAAATGCTTTCCTTAAGCTATTAAAGCAGGGATAGGTTCCTGTGAATTCAGGATTGTTTCTATACTCTTTTATACCTAAAATCGCAAATCTGCACGTTTCGATGTCTGGAAAGCCATCTCTCTTTGAATGGAGAACAATTTGCTTACCCAACACGTGCTCGGGTAAAAGTTCGCGATGTGCCAGCACAGATTTATCAATGGGGGAGAAAAATTCCTGCATAGCTCTTATTTCTTGGTAGATTTTTTCTTGGCAGCTTTTCTAGGGGCCTTTTTATCCAGCATGGCTTTGGCTTCTTCTAACGTGATTTTCTCAACATCAGTGGTTTTGGGAAGTTCAATTTTTGTTTTACCCTTTATAAGATTGAAACGCCCCCAACGAGCTTTCTCAATCCTGATTCCTTCTTTTGGCCATTCCCTTAAAAGTTTTTCTTCTTCTTTCTTTAATTTATCTTCAATCAGTGTTTCAATATCCTGTTCTGAAAGATTATCAAAGTCATATTTCTTACTGACGTTAATAAAGAGATTGTTCCACTTAATAAAAGGTCCGAATCTTCCCACGCCTTTTTGAACCGGTTTTCCGTCATAGGTCGCAATGGGTGCATCTGCTTTCTTCTTCTCGGCAATGAGTTCCTTGGCCGTTTCAAAGGTAGATTCTAGGGGATCCATACCCTTGGGAAGCGAAATAAACGTTTTTCCAAACCTGACATAAGGACCAAACCTTCCGTTGTTCACCTCTACCTCTTCTCCGTCAATCTCTCCCAGCTTTCGCGGAAGCTTAAAAAGGTCAAGGGCTTCTTCCAGTGTAATGGAATTGAGTTGCTGGTCAGGTCTCAAGCTGGCAAATTGCTTTTCTTCATCATCTGGTGCGCCAATTTGAGCCATGGCGCCAAACTTACCGAGTCTTACCAAAATAGTCCTTCCGGTATCAGGGTGTTTGCCCAGGATGCGTTCACCGCTTTCGCGCTCAGCATTTTTCTCAACATCTTCCACCCGAGGATGAAACTCTTTATAGAAATCACGGAGCATATGCGTCCATTCTTCATTGCCTTCTGCGATGTCATCAAAATCCTGCTCCACTTTTGCGGTAAAATTATAATCCAGAATGGTTTTAAAATTCTCCACAAGGAAGTCATTTACAATCATCCCAATATCTGTGGGAACGAGCTTTCCTTTGTCTGAACCCACAGTCTCAGTAAGGGTTTTTTCAGAGATTGATTCTTTTTTAAAAGTGAGTTGTACATAGTTTCGCTCCACTCCTTCAATGGTTCCTTTCTCGACATAATTCCTGTTCTGTATGGTAGAAATCGTGGGGGCGTAAGTCGAAGGACGGCCAATGCCCAGTTCTTCCAGTTGTTTTACCAAAGAGGCTTCTGTGTAGCGATAAGGTGGTCTGGTAAAACGTTCGGTTGCTGTGATATAATTATTGCTAAGTTTTTCTCCTTTTTTCATAGTGGGAAGCATGCCTTCCTGTTCTTCCTCTTCATTGTCGTGCCCTTCCATATAGACTTTTAAAAATCCGTCAAACTTGATCATCTCACCGTTTGCAGTAAAATCCTGATCGTGAGTTGAGGCGCTGATCTTTACGTTTGTGCGCTCCAGTTGGGCATCACTCATTTGCGATGCGATGGTACGTTTCCATATGAGTTCATACAATCGTGACTGGTCCCTGTCAATATTTACACTGTGTCGTGAAATATCTGTTGGGCGGATGGCCTCGTGGGCTTCCTGTGCTCCTTTTGACTTCCCTTTAAAATTTCTGGGCTGACTGTATTTTTCTCCAAAAGCCGCGTTGATTTCAGTTTGGGCGGCGTTTTTCGCATCCTCAGATAAGTTGACACTGTCTGTACGCATATAGGTTATCAAACCGGCTTCATAAAGTCGTTGCGCTACATTCATCGTTTTACTCACGGGAAAGTATAGCTTTCTCGATGCTTCTTGCTGCAGTGTAGAAGTAGTAAAGGGCGGTGAGGGTTGCTTTTTTGCAGGTTTTTTGGTCAAATCTGCAATGGTAAAAGTGGCTCCTTTGTTTTTTTCAAGAAAAGCCTGAGCCTCTTCTTTTTTGTTCAGGTTTTTAGGAAGTTTTGCCTTGAATGCTTTGCCTTCCTCATTTTCAAACTCAGCATCTACCCTAAAAGATGCTTCCGGGTTAAACTCCTGGATTTCGCGTTCGCGTTCCACAATCAACCGCACAGAAACAGATTGCACCCTTCCGGCAGAAAGGCCTCCTTTTACTTTTTTCCAAAGCACAGGAGATAGTTCATACCCCACCAGACGGTCTAAAACCCGTCGTGCCTGCTGGGCATTGACAAGGTTATAATCAATTTTTCTTGGGTTCTCAATTGCTTTAAGGATTGCATTTTTTGTGATTTCGTGAAACACGATACGCTTGGTTTTTGCATCATCCAGTTTTAGCTCCTCAAAAAGATGCCAGGCAATGGCCTCCCCTTCGCGGTCCTCATCACTGGCAAGCCAAACTGTTTCTGCTTTGTCTGAAAGCTCTTTTAAACTTTTCACAAGGGCTTTCTTATCGCGCGGCACGATATATTTGGGTTTGAAGTCTCCGTCAACATCAACAGCCAGCTCCTTTGAAGGCAAATCTGCAATGTGACCATAGCTTGAGGCAACTTTAAAATCTTTGCCTAGAAATTTTTCAATGGTCTTTGCTTTTGCCGGTGACTCTACTATTACTAAATTTTTTGCCATATTTCATATTTCCTCAAAATCGGAAACCTCATTATTTATTCAACAATTACCTCTTGTCAAGCAGTCAAAACTAGCGTATTTTATTCTACTTTACTGTGCATTTTCTAGAAATACAGAGATTGCAAAAGTATGTGATTTTTTTTACACTCTTAATATCGATGCTAAAAACACCTCCTTTTACACCTCCAAACCTGTGAAAATTAGCGTTAAAGTGTTTAAAATTTAGTCAAAATAATTCTGCCAATTTGTCACAGTTTTTATTTTAATTGTATCTTTGCAGACCCATAAAAAAATCGAAATCCGAGAATGGAAAAAGTAATTGACGAAAACAAGCAAGGAACACAACTGATACTGGACGCTGTAGAGGGTAATTCCAAGAAACTCTATATTGAGAGTTACGGATGCCAGATGAATTTCAGTGACAGCGAGATTGTTGCTTCCATTTTATCTGAAAACGGTTACGATACCACCCATGTTTTGGAAGAAGCCGATTTGGTTTTGGTAAACACCTGTTCCATTCGCGATAAAGCAGAACAAACCGTCAGAAAACGTCTTGAAAAATACAATGCTGTAAAAAAAACAACCAATCCAAAAATGAAAGTGGGCGTACTGGGTTGCATGGCTGAACGTTTGAAAAGCCAGTTTCTGGAAGAAGAAAAAATTGTCGATTTGGTGGTGGGACCCGATGCCTATAAAGACTTGCCAAACCTCCTCAGCGAAGTTGAAGAAGGAAGAAATGCCATAAACGTGATCCTCTCCAAAGAGGAAACTTATGGTGATATTTCGCCGGTAAGGCTTCAAAGCAATGGCGTGACCGCTTTTGTATCCATAACCCGCGGATGTGACAATATGTGCACCTTTTGCGTGGTGCCATTCACCCGTGGCCGTGAACGCAGCCGCGACCCGCAAAGCATTATCGAAGAAGTAAATGATCTGGCTGCAAAAGGATTTAAAGAAATTACCCTTTTGGGCCAAAATGTGGACAGCTATTTATGGTATGGCGGCGGACTCAAAAAAGATTTTGACAAAGCCAGTGAGATGCAAAAAGCCACAGCCACCAATTTTGCCGGCTTGCTTTCGCTTGTAGCTGAAGCCCACCCCAAAATGCGCATCAGGTTCTCTACCTCAAACCCTCAGGATATGACAATGGATGTGGTTGAGACCATGGCAAAATACCAAAACATCTGTAATTACATTCACCTGCCTGTACAAAGCGGAAGTACACGTATCTTAAAAGCGATGAACCGCCAGCACACCCGTGAAGAATATATGCAGTTGATTGACAACATACGTCAAATCATCCCTGACTGTGCCATTTCACAGGATATGATCTCAGGTTTCCCCACAGAAACTGAGGAAGACCACAAAGATACCTTGAGCCTGATGGAATATGTAAAATATGATTTCGGTTTTATGTTCATGTATTCTGAACGCCCCGGCACCATGGCCGCCAGGAAAATGGAGGACGATGTTCCTGACGAAACCAAAAAAAGAAGGCTTCAGGAAATTGTTGACCTGCAGCAAAAACACAGTGCTTATCGCACCAAACAATTTTTGGGCAAAACTGTGGAGGTTTTGATAGAAAAAACGTCCAAAAAGAATGAAAATGAATGGAGTGGCAGAAACTCACAAAACACCGTGACGGTTTTTCCGAAAGAAAATTACAAAATAGGCGACTTTGTCAATGTTGAAGTAACCGATTGCACCAGTGGCACCTTAATTGGTAAAGCTGTGGGTTACTCGAAGGGATAGTGTTGATTTGTTTCAAGTTTCAGGTTTCAAGTTTTAGATTATGGCTACGATAAAAAGATTTGAGGATTTAGAAATATGGATGGAAGCCAGAAAGTTGGCGGTCATTATTTATAAAATATCTGTTGAAACTGATTTGAAAACTGACTTTAAATTTAAAGAACAAATAAAATCATCTTCAGGGTCTGTTATGGATAATATAGCCGAAGGTTTTGAAAGGGACGGAAACCTGGAATTCAGACAGTTTCTTTCGATAGCCAAAGGTTCTGCCGGAGAAGCCAGATCGCAAGTGTATCGGCTTTTTGACTATGGATATGTTGACGAGCAATTGTTTCTTCAATTAAAAAATGATTATGAAAAGCTAAGTGGAAAAATAAAAAACTTTATCACTTATTTGAATAAAAAGGAATATAAAGGAAATAAGTTTCAATAACTGAAACAATCCTTAACGGAAAATAAACAATCAAAAGGTGTAAGAGTCAGCTTCAAAAACCTGAAACTTGAAACCTGAAACAAAAAAATGGATAGCGTACAAGCAATAAAACAACGTTTTGGCATCATTGGCAATAATCCCAAACTCAACCGTGCCATCGAAAAAGCAATACAGGTGGCACCAACAGATATTTCGGTACTGGTTACCGGTGAAAGTGGTGTGGGAAAAGAGAGTATTCCAAAAATCATCCATGCCCTTTCGCACAGAAAACACGGCAAATACATCGCCGTGAACTGTGGTGCCATTCCTGAAGGAACCATAGACAGTGAGCTTTTTGGCCATGAAAAAGGATCTTTTACGGGAGCCACACAAACCCGCAGCGGTTATTTTGAAGTAGCCGACGGCGGCACCATCTTCCTGGATGAAGTGGGAGAATTGCCGCTTCCCACCCAGGTAAGATTATTGCGGGTATTGGAAAACGGCGAATTCTTAAAAGTAGGCTCCTCAAAAACCCAAAAAACCGATGTGCGCATCGTTGCCGCTACAAATATCAATATGGGAGAAGCCATCAATGCCGGAAAGTTCAGGGAAGATTTATACTACCGTTTGAGCACTGTTGACATCCACCTGCCGCCTTTGAGGGAACGCGAAGAAGACATTCACCTGCTATTCAGAAAATTTGCGACAGACTTTGCGCAAAAATACAAGATGCCCACCATCCGGTTGACAGATGATGCCACCCAATTACTTTTAAAATACCGCTGGAGCGGAAACGTAAGGCAATTGCGCAATGTGGCCGAACAAATTTCTGTACTGGAGCAAAACCGGGAAATCAATTCATCCACCCTACGTCACTATTTACCTGATTTAGGAAATAACCTCCCGGCAGTGGTTGGCGGAAAAAAAGCTGCAAGTGACTTTAGCAGTGAGCGCGAAATTTTATACAAAGTCCTTTTTGACATGCAACGCGATGTCAATGATTTAAAAAAACTGACCCTTGAGCTTTTAAATACAGATGATTCAGAAAATGTCCAACGGGAGCACTCGGGCTTAATAAAAAAAATATACCGTCCCAAAGAAGAGGAAGATGCTTTTGAAGAGCTTTCAGACATTGTGGAAACAAACGATATGGACAACGATATTGAAGTAGTAAACCTGCCCGAAAACTCAAACACAAATCAAACCCAGGACAAATATCACTTTGCCGAAGAAATCGAAGAAGAAGAAACGCTCTCTCTCAGGGATAAGGAACTGGAATTGATAAAAAAAGCCCTTGAGAAAAATAATGGCAAACGAAAAGCCGCCGCAGATGAACTCGGCGTATCAGAACGCACCCTTTATAGAAAGATAAAACAATTTGGACTTTAGTTAGATGTGAGATAGTAGACGTTAGACCTCAGACTAAAAGAGATTATAATATAAAAATTCAAACTTGAAACATTGAACATTGAACTTCCTATATAGATGAAAAAAAGACTGCTTGCATATATTGTATTTCTTACCCTCATAACAACACAGGGCTGTGGGGGTTATTCCTTTACCGGAGCCTCAATCGCTCCCAACATTGAAACCTTTCAAGTGAATTTTTTCAGAAACAATGCTCCTCTGGTAGAACCCGGTCTCGACAGGGACTTTACACAATCGCTTCAGGAAATAATCCTCAACCAAACCAGTCTAGACCTTACCAATCGTAACGGTGATTTGATTTATGAAGGGGAGATTGTTGAATTCTACATAGCCCCCATTACGGCAACTGCTCAAAACACGGCTGCTCAAAACAGGCTGACTATTTCTGTCAACGTTCGTTTTTTTGACACAAAAAACCCGGAGAATGACTTAGAGCAGCGCTTCTCCTTTTATCACGATTATGAAGGGGCGGCACAATTGACAGGTTCACAAAAAGACGATGCGGTCAACGCTATTTTTGAACGCATCACTCAGGATATTTTCAATGCCACGCTGGCAAAATGGTAAACTTTGGAAAACAATCAAATCACATACCTGCTTAATCACCCTGAGGCTCTCAAAAAAGAGCATCAAATGGAACTTGACAAACTTCTTGCTGATTTTCCTTACTTTCAGCCGGCAAGGGCTCTCTATTTAAAATGCCTGAAAGATCAAAACAGCTATACCTATAACGCTGAATTAAAAAAAACTGCAGCCCATACCACTGACAGAAGTGTGTTGTTTGAATACATAACATCTGAGACATTCATTAAAGAAGAAACCCTTTCAAAAGAAGAATCTGAAAAAGAACTCAAAAAAGCTGAAGCCATTCTCAATCCAAACCTCTTTGAGAAAAAAGGTTTTCAAACAGAACAGGAAAAAGCAGTAGAAGAAATACTCGGGGTCCACAAACCGCTCCCTTTTTCAAGAGATGATAAACATTCATTTCAGGAATGGTTAAAATTAACCCGGGCAAAACCCATTGATAGAGGCACGGAGCAACCCAACCAAGATGCAGAAAAAAAGGAAAAGTTCAAGCTAATTGATAAGTTTATTCAGGAAAACCCAAAAATAGACCCAAAAAATTCGGTTAGTGAGACAAATCTTGCAAAGCCTTTTAGCGAGTCAAATGAACACCTGATGACTGAAACTTTAGCTAAAGTGTATGTGCAACAAAACAATTATAAAAAAGCAATTCAGGCATATAAAATTTTAATTTTGAAAAATCCCGAAAAAAGTGGTTTCTTTGCAGACCAAATTCGGGCAATAGAAAAATTACAACAACACAATTAAAGAAATAATTCATGAGTACGTTCACAGTTTTTTTAGTATTAATCGTTATCGTAGCGTTTTTGCTAGTCGTGGTAATTATGGTTCAAAACCCTAAAGGGGGTGGCCTTTCTTCTTCCTTTGGAGGTGGTGGAACACAGCAATTGGGTGGTGTGCAAAAAACAACAGACTTTCTTGATAAAAGTACATGGACACTTGCTGTACTGCTTTTAGCTTTGATCCTTTTATCAAATGTGCCCATTATGGGTGATATGGGAACAGTAGAGTCAAGAGCCCTAGACAATACAGAAAGAACAAGTCCCATACCTTCTGAGCCTATTCAGCAAACTCCAAACGAGTAATCACTTTAAAAGTTATAGATTCCCGCCTACGCGGGAATTTTTTATGCCCGCTTATGACAAGCTGGCATTTTTTGTTTCAATATGTCAGTAGATTGTGTAGTGGCATAATTTCTGCCAATTAGCAGGTGTAACAACTAATTTAAAAATTCAAATTATATGGCATTAAAAATTCAACCCTTATCAGACCGAGTTCTGGTAGAACCGCAAGAAGCTGAAACCAAAACCGCATCAGGTATTTACATTCCTGATTCTGCAAAAGAAAAACCTCAAAAAGGCAAAGTAGTTGCCGTGGGAGCCGGAAAAAAAGACCACAAAATGACCGTTAAAGTTGGCGACACCGTCCTTTACGGAAAATATGCCGGTACCGAGTTAAAACTCGAAGGCAACGATTATCTCATCATGCGTGAGGATGATATCCTTGCAATTATTCCCGCATAGGCGGGAATCTCGTGATTCAGCGTAGCTAATCTCGATTTCCAATTAACTAAAACTAAGTATAACATCGAGATACCCGCCTTCGCGGGTATAAAAAAACAAAAATTAACCCCGCAGTAAGCTTAAAGCCTACTGCATAAAGCAAAACAACTATGGCAAAAGATATAAAATATGACATTGAAGCACGCGATGGCCTGAAGCGTGGTGTTGACGCATTGGCAAATGCAGTAAAAGTAACCCTGGGCCCAAAAGGTAGAAATGTAATCATCAACAAATCATTTGGAGCGCCGCAAGTCACCAAAGACGGGGTGACCGTAGCCAAAGAAATTGAACTGGAGGACGCCCTTGAAAACATGGGTGCCCAGATGGTTAAAGAAGTTGCATCAAAAACGAATGACCTCGCAGGTGACGGTACTACTACCGCTACTGTTTTGGCGCAAGCAATTGTCAAAGAAGGCTTGAAAAACGTTGCAGCAGGTGCCAACCCAATGGACTTAAAACGCGGAATAGACAAAGCCGTTGAAGCCATTGTAAAAGACTTAGAGAAACAAACCACCAAAGTGGGTAACTCTTCAGAAATGATCAAACAAGTTGCTTCAATTTCTGCCAACAATGATGATGTCATTGGTGAATTAATCGCAAAAGCGTTTGGAAAAGTGGGCAAAGAAGGTGTAATTACCGTTGAAGAGGCCAAAGGAACAGATACCTATGTAGATGTTGTAGAAGGCATGCAGTTTGACAGAGGATACCTTTCTCCATATTTTGTTACTAATTCTGAGAAAATGAATGCAGAATTAGAAAACCCGATGATTCTTATTTACGATAAGAAAATATCATCTATGAAAGACTTGTTGCCTGTTTTAGAACCGGTAGCACAACAAGGTAAGTCATTACTTATTATTGCAGAAGATGTTGATGGGGAAGCACTGGCTACACTTGTAGTAAACAAACTTAGAGGCTCTCTTAAAATCGCAGCTGTAAAAGCACCCGGATTTGGAGACAGAAGAAAAGCCATGCTTGAAGATATCGCAGTCTTGACCGGTGGAACCGTTATTTCTGAAGAAAGAGGGTTTACATTGGAAAATGCTACTGTTGAAATGCTTGGTACTGCCGAAACCATTACAATGGACAAAGACAATACCACTATCGTAAACGGTGCAGGAAATAAAAGCGACATCAAAGCACGTGTGAACGAAATAAAAGCGCAAATAGAATCGACAACCAGCGATTATGACCGCGAGAAACTTCAGGAGCGTTTGGCTAAATTGGCCGGAGGTGTCGCCGTACTTTATGTGGGTGCTGCCAGTGAAGTGGAAATGAAAGAGAAAAAAGACCGTGTGGATGATGCACTCAACGCAACCAGAGCCGCTGTTGAAGAAGGTATTGTTGCCGGTGGTGGTGTGGCGTTGGTTAGAGCCATTACTGTATTACAAAAATTAACAACCGAAAATCTTGACGAAACTACAGGTGTTCAGATTGTGGCTAAGGCCATTGAATCACCTTTACGCACCATTGTTGAAAATGCAGGTGGCGAAGGTTCTGTGGTCATTGCAAAAGTACTGGAAGGAAAGAAAAACTACGGTTTTGATGCCAAGACTGATACGTATGTAGATATGCTGAAAGCTGGAATCATCGATCCGAAGAAAGTAACCCGCATCGCATTGGAAAATGCAGCTTCAGTTGCAGGAATGATTCTGACTACTGAATGTTCTTTAACCGATATTAAAGAAGAAAACAGCGGTGGCGGCGGTATGCCTCCCGGAATGGGTGGCGGTATGCCGGGAATGATGTAATGATCACTCCTTAAATAACTAAAAAAGCCTCTTCGTTGAAGAGGCTTTTTTAGTTTAGAAAATTTGATAGAATTATTAATGTTCATCAACCACCGCTTCGTCACGATACCTGCAACAGTTATGCACACTGTTATAGGCTTTTTCAGTGGCAGTTATTTTTTCAGTATCGTGGCCCACATCTGCAACCCGTTGGTGAATCGTGTCCAAACTTGTTTTTCGCTCATCAAAAATAAGGGAAAGCATGTGGGTTTGGACATCCCAAACGGCAGATTTAACACCTTTGGTTTTGATGGCCGCTTTTTCAATGCGATCCTTACACATCATGCATACGCCGTCTACTTCAATAGTGGCCCTGGCATTTTTATCCTGGGCGTGAACTTGCACACCAAGCATCATTACTACTACAATTAATACAATTTTTCTCATAATCTTATTTATTTATAAATTTAAAAATATTTTCAAAGTTTAAACCTTGAATTTACTGTCCAAAGCTTTTTATTTGTGATCGTTAGCTATACCACAAAGTTACACAAAGAATGCGCAAAGAGCCACAAAGTATAAATGCATTCCATTCATTTTTCACACGAAACACAGAACTTTTACTCACCACTCACATACGCATCTCTCACCACTAACTTATAGTTTCCAACGCAATCCGGCGTAATACATGCTACCAAAAACCGGTCCATAAACAAGGGTGGTATCAAAATACTCACCGAAAGGATCATCTGCCGATACAATCGGGTTGTTTTGTTTCACATTGGTGATGTTTTCTCCACCCACATAAATCTCAAACTTGGGGCTGAATACTTTGGTGATTTGTGCATTCAGCGTGTTTAAATCCGGGGTGTTCTCGCTTACGCGAAAGGCTTCCGGGTTTGAATGCGTTGCCGGAAAGCGTTGCTCGCTCAACCAGTTATATGTGGCATCAAATTTCCACTGTGAGCCTTTGTCTGTAAGTTGAGTTTCATAACCGGCATTGGCAAACAATCTGTGTTTTGGGGTTAAGGGCTTTTGAAGTTTTCCGTCAAGGTAATCTGTTTGCACGTCAAAAAGACGATAGGATAACCGCACATCGACTCGTTCTGCCGGAGAGAGATTCACTTCTGTTTGAAAACTGTTGGCATAACTGCTTCCGTTAAGGTTATAAAACCGTACTTGCTGCGGGTCTTCCCAATCTACGACCACCTGATTGCGGAAATCAGTTCGGTAAAAATCAAACACGATGTCTGCATCCCTGTTGAAAAGGCGGAAGCCCTGCATAAATGAAATGCCGTAATTCCAGGCATCTTCGGCGTCCAGACCGTAAAAATCACCGCCATTATCCAAAATGGAAATCGCTCTCGAAGAACCAAAAAGCTGCTGGTTTTCAGCAAAGATACTTGGTGCCCGAACACCCCGACCATAAGAAGTTTTTAAAGATGATTTTTCCCAGGGCGTGTAACGCATATGAAAGCGGGGCGTTACAAAGGTTCCTATCAAATTGTGATGGTCTACCCGAACTCCTGCTGTAAGCAGTAAATCACCGAGATTGTCATAAGCATATTCAAAAAAAGCACCTGCTGAATTTTCAGTGCGGGCATAGTTCTCCGTGAGGACGTTTTCGTCATAACGGTCATAGGTAAAACTCAGG